>CAYWXG010000040.1:0-24780 GCA_964462445.1 uncultured Barnesiella sp.
ATCAGCGTCCGAGCTATGCTATTTTGACGCATTCAACTTTTAGCGGACAGTAATATAATTTTTCACAATAAATGCATAAGGGGCTACGTCGTCGTCGATACAGCCCCTTACGAATTTATATTATTGGTGTCCGGTAAAAAACAAATCAGCCATTTAGATGAAACTAAGTGGCTGATTTGTTTTTATATAAGAATTGATTTCATTACATTGTACTCGTATTGAATATCATTTAGTGCGAAGGAGTTATTTTACTTCCCAAGTTTCACCGGCAAGAATCATCGAACGAAGAGAATCGAATCCTTTTTTAGCACGAACTTCTTCAACTTGACGGGTCACTTCTTCATTGTAGACAGGAGCTTCAACATCGCGAATCACCCCGATAGCAAGAGGTAGTTCGTTGCCGTCCATCATAGCAAGTTGCTGATGCAAGAAGTTGCTTTCGCATTTAGCGTCGTGAACAAGCACGTCGTCGATAGTGTATCCATCTTCACCGATAGTTACAGCTTTTAGAAGGAAACCGTCGCGCACAAGACCTTTGTTCTTTTCTTTACCGAAAATCATCTTTTCGCCATGAACGAGATGAATTGTACGGTCGGCACGATATTCACGATCAACAATTTTGTTGTGAATACCATTGTTGAAAATAACGCAGTTTTGGAGAATTTCACACACAGATGTGCCTCGATGACGAGCTGCGGCAACAAGTACTTCTTGAGAAATTTGAAGCTCGACGTCGATAGAACGAGCGAAGAAGTTGCCACGCGCACCAAATACGAGTTCAGCCGGAACGAATGGATCCTCAGTAGTTCCGTAGGGAGAAGATTTAGAAACAAAACCGCGGTCGGACGTCGGAGAGTATTGTCCCTTAGTCAAACCATAGATTTTGTTGTTGAAAAGCAATATATTGATGTCGATATTACGACGAACCGCGTGAATAAAGTGGTTACCACCTATAGCAAGTCCATCACCGTCGCCAGAAATTTGCCACACCATAATGTCGGGGTTTGCAACTTTAAACCCTGATGCAATAGCAGCTGCACGACCATGAATAGTGTGAAACCCGTAAGTGTTCATATAATATGGTAGACGAGAAGAGCACCCTATACCTGAAATAACGGCTGTATTCTTCGGGTCAACACCTACGGTAGCCATAGCTTTATGGAGAGAGTTTAGAATTGCATGGTCACCGCAACCGGGACACCAGCGAACCGGAGATGCGTTTTTGTAGTCAGCGGCTGTATATGTTTTGTTTTCCATAATTTCTTATTTGTTAATTATGTTATTAACCTCATCTATTACTTCACTGACAAGGAATGGTTGGCCTTGAATTTTGTTGATTCGGTGAATTTCAACATCGGGGAATTTAGCTTGCAAGAAGTCGGCAAATTGACCGCAGTTAAGTTCGGCTACAATAACTCGACTATATTTACGCAATACGTCACCGGTGTTGGCAGGAAGAGGATTTATGTAGCGTAAATGAGCGAATGCAATAGGATTGCCCGAATTATTTAATTCGTTGGTCGCCGTGACAAGGTGTCCATAAGTACCACCCCACCCTACAAGCAACGTATCTGCTTCAGTATTGCCAAAAACTTCAAGAGAAGGAATATTGTTGGCTATGCGAGCAACTTTTTCACGACGCATAAGAACCATTTTTTCGTGGTTAACGGGGTCGGTAGAAATAGCGCCGGTTTTAGCATCTTTTTCAAGCCCGCCAATTCTATGAGCGAGTCCTGGAGTTCCGGGAATTGCCCAATATCGAGCAAGCTTTTCGTCGTCGCGTTGATAAGGAGTCCAATTTTCTCGTAATTCTTCGGGAACGAAACGAGGTTTGATTTCGGGGTATTCATCAGCATCGGGAATTCTCCACGCTGAAGAACCATTTCCGATAAACGCATCGCTCAATAATATAACGGGGGTCATGTGCTCAATTGCAATACGTGCAGCTTCAAAAGCCATTGTGAAGCAATCAGTAGGAGTGGCGGGAGCTACAACGCAAAGAGGAGATTCACCATTACGTCCGTAGAGGGCTTGGAAAAGGTCGGTTTGCTCAGTTTTAGTGGGCAGACCGGTAGATGGACCACCACGCTGCACGTCGATAATAACCAAAGGAAGCTCTGCAATTACAGCCAACCCAATACCCTCGCTTTTGAGAGCGAGACCGGGACCGGATGTAGAAGTCACAGCCAAGTTACCGGCAAAAGAAGCACCAATAGCAGAACAAACACCGGCAATTTCATCTTCCATTTGACACGCCTTAACACCAAGGTCTTTTCTTTTAGCAAGTTCATGTAGAATATCAGTTGCCGGAGTAATAGGATAAGAGCCGAGGAAAAGAGGACGCCCGGCCTTTTCGGAAGCCATAATAAGTCCCCAAGCGGTAGCAGTATTTCCGTTTAGGTCGGTGTAAATACCGGGACGAGCTTCATCTGATTCGATACGATAAGTAGAAACCGAAGCGTGTATATTATGCCCATAGTCGAAACCGGCTTGAATAACTTTAGCGTTAGCTTCATAAACAGCAGGCTTTTTAGCGAACTTATTTTTAAGCATACGCAGAGCAGCTTCGAGAGGACGATCGAAAAGCCAACAAACGAGCCCTAATGCAAAAATGTTACGGCATTTAAGGATAGATTTGTTGTCCATTCCGGAATCGGCCAAAGCGGCTTTAGTCATAGAAGTGACCGGCACTTCAACAACTTGTGCAGAGATGTTGAGTTCCTTATAGGGATCATCGGTAGTGAAAAGTGCTTTGTCGAGAGCCTCTTTTTTGAAAGAGTCGATGTCGACAATTATGACACCACCGGGTTTTAGAAATTTTACATTTTGCTTAAGGGCAGCCGGATTCATTGCGACAAGAACATCGCAAGCATCGCCGGGCGTATGAACGCCAGACCCAACACTAACTTGAAAGCCTGACACACCGCTAAGAGAACCTTGCGGAGCACGAATTTCAGCCGGATAGTCGGGAAAAGTAGAAACAGAGTTACCCAAACCGGCCGATACATTGGTGAAGATGTTGCCGGCGAGTTGCATACCATCGCCAGAGTCACCCGAAAAGCGGACTACCACTTTATCGAGCGTTTTCACTTTTGGATTTTCCATTTGTACAATAATAACTTTATTTTCTTGGCGCAAAGTTAGTATTTTAATACCAAAATAAGCAAAAAGAAAAGGAATATTTTAAAATAAGCGATTGAAAAAGCATAAATATTACTAAAACTGAAGCAATAAGTTAATATCATTAGTTTAGATTTAAGCGAAAAAGAAAGTGTTTAAATGCAAATTAACAATATCTTACCCCCATATCTTGATAATTTTGCGTATATTTGTGGCATAAAATCAAGGATATAAAAGGTGCACACCCAATTCCGATTATATATAATACTGATATTCACTGCGTTATGTTTTTCAGTGAGAGCTGAGGATATAAATGCAAAAAAGTTGGCGCCTATTGGGTTGTTGACAGATAACGTATTGTCGGATAGCACCTTAAAAACAAAAGATGTTTTTGTTGATAAAATTTTATCGGATAGTGTTGCAAAAGAAGAGAAACCTGTCAGCACTGTCATAGATACCGCTATCCTCCAAAAGCCATCACGAATACGAAAAGAAAAGGTTGATTTGGACAATCAAGTTGTAGTAACATCAACCGACTCATTGGTTTTAATAGGTCGCTCTAATGTCTATATCTATGGTAACGGTCAAGTTGACTATGGCGAAATGAAATTAGATGCGGCGCAAATACAGATAGATCTTGAAAAAAATGAAGTTTATGCTGTAGGTGTTACCGACTCATTGGGAGAAGTCACCGGAAATCCCATATTTGAAGAGGGAGGCTCAAGTTATGAGACTAAGGATATGCGGTATAATTTCAAGTCGAAGCGAGGATTTATCACAGATGTCATTACTGAGCAAGGGGAAGGCTATCTTACCGGAGGAAAGACAAAAAAGACAGAAGATGACTATTATTATTTGCAAGACGGACGTTATACGACCTGTAGTGACCACGAACATCCTCACTTTTATTTTCAACTGACACGAGCAAAAGTAAAGCCAAAGAGCAATATAGTAACCGGCCCGGCTTATATGGTATTGGCTGACTTGCCATTGCCGTTGGCAGTTCCGTTTGGATATTTTCCATTTTCAAGTAAATATTCATCGGGTATAATAGTTCCGACCTTTGGTGATGATTATAATAGAGGTTTTTATCTGCGCGACGGAGGATATTATTTTGCTATCAATGATAATATAGACTTGGCATTAACAGGAGAAATTTATACACGAGGCTCGTGGGGTCTTTCGGCTAAATCAACGTATGCCAAACGATATAAATATTCCGGCAATTTTAGTATCAGCTATTTAAAATCGATATATGGAGATAAAGGTCAACCTGACTATTCCAAGCAGACCAACTTTCAAATAGTGTGGAGTCATAGTCAAGATTCAAAGGCAAATCCCAATATGAGTTTGTCGGCCTCTGTAAACTTCACAACCTCAGGATATACTCGCAATGACTTGAATTCATACTATTCATCGGCATTTACCGAGAATACCAAGAGTTCGACCATCAATATGACATATCGCTTTCCGCAGTCGAAGTGGTCGTTGTCAACAACACTCAATGTGTCACAACGCACACAGGACTCAACCTTGTCGGTGTCATTTCCTAATGTGACATTAACAATGTCGCAAGTATATCCATTTAAGCGTAAGAAAGCAGTTGGCGACGAGCGATGGTATGAAAAGATACGAATGTCGTATACCGGACAATTGCAAAATTCACTTACAGCCCAACAAAATGAATTTTTCAAAAAGAGTTTGATAAAAGATTGGCGTAACGGAATGAAGCACAATATCCCAATTTCAGCAACATTCAATGTTTTTAAATATTTGAATATCACGCCATCAATCAATTTGCGCGACCGCATGTACACAACGAAAGTAAATCGCCAATGGGATCCCAATGCGTCGGCAGAAGTGTGTGATACGACCTATAGTTTTTACAATGTATGGGACTTTGATGCCTCGTTGTCGCTTGATACAAAAATATATGGATTTTATCAACCTATGCGCTTTCTGGGCGATAAAGTTAAGATGATACGCCATGTATTTACCCCAACGGTGTCATTGAGTGCTTCACCCGACTTTTCATCTCCATTTTTTGGATATTACGGGACATATGACTACGTAAATGCTCAAGGTGAACAAGTTCAGAAAAAATATTCCAAGTTTCCCAACTCTCTTTTTGGAGTCCCCGGTCAAGGTAAATCCGGAACAGTATCTGTGTCGTTGGCTAATAATTTAGAGATGAAAGTAAAGTCGGATAACGATTCAATCGGTGAGAAAAAAATATCATTAATAGAGAATTTTACAGTATCACAAAGTTATAATTTTGCAGCCGACTCACTCAATTGGAGTAATATCAATACATCTTTATTGCTCCGATTGGTAAAAAACTTCAATTTAAATCTGTCGGCAACATGGGATGTTTATACATATCAATTAAATTCAGCGGGCAATCCTGTCAGAGTTAATATACCAAGATGGAAAGCCGGCAAGGGAATAGGACGCTTGTCGAGTACGGGAACATCTTTTTCATATACCTTTAATAACGATACTTTTAAAAGCAAAAAAGATAAAAAGAAGGATACAAAAAATACTGAAAACAGCGATTCAGAAGAAGATATAGAAAATTTACGACCGGCAGCTCGACGAAATAATAATAGGGAAGAAGATGAGTCAATGTCGGTAGGAAATGATGGCTATATGAAGTGGGAGGTGCCATGGAGCTTTACCTTGAATTATTCGATAGGATATGGATATGGCACGTTTAATAAAGAGAAGATGGAATATGATGGAAAGATAACACAAAATCTATCCTTCTCAGGAAATATCCGTCCGACAGCAAATTGGAATTTTTCGCTATCGGGTTCATATAACTTTGATACACATAAGATTGCGTATATGAATTGTAACATATCACGCGATTTGCATTGCTTCACGATGAGTGCAAGCTTTATACCTGTAGGTCCATATAAAAGTTTCAATTTCCACATATCCGTTAAATCGGCGATGTTGAGTGATTTAAAATATGACAAACGCTCGTCGCGACAGAATGGCGTGACGTGGTATTAAAATCTAATAATTTATTGTATATTTGCACATATAGTCCGATATCAAAGGATTAAAACGATTATAAAACTAATTAATAACAAAAAAACAAATAAAATGGGAAAATTCTTATCTGATTTTAAAGCATTTGCCATGAAGGGTAATATTATCGATATGGCAGTCGGTGTAATCATAGGTGGAGCTTTTGGTAAAATAGTAACATCACTTGTTAATGATATAGTAATGCCTGCATTATCAAAATTAACAGGTGGTGACGGAATTAAAAATTTGAAATATATAATCACAGAAGCCTCAGAAGATGGAGCAGTGCAAGAAGTAGCAATTAATTATGGTAATTTCATCCAAAATATATTGGATTTTACAATCATAGCCTTCAGTATCTTCGTAGCTCTCAGAATAATAATGAAATTTAAGAAAAAAGAGGAAGCAAAACCGACAGCTCCTCCTGCACCATCAGCGGAAGAAACATTGCTTACAGAAATTCGTGATTTATTGAAAAAAGACGTTGACAGCAAAAAATAATGTTGCCGATATTTCTTATAGGATATATGGGCTCGGGCAAGACAACGCTTGGTCGTGGAGTTGAAGCTCGTGCCCATATTTCATTTGTAGACCTCGATCAATATATAGAGGAAAAGTATTCCACGAGTATAAGTAATCTTTTTAAAGAACGTGGCGAAATAGAATTTCGCAAAATAGAGCGTGAAAGTCTTATAGAATTATCTGATAGAAAAGATATATTAATAGCTTGTGGTGGCGGAACTCCATGTTTTTTTAATAATATGGAGTTAATGAATAATATTGGCATAACAGTGTGGCTTGATGCTTCAATTGACGTTTTACATGCTCGATTATCTGAAGCAAAAAGTCAACGTCCGCTAATAGCAAATCTAAACGATGAAGAATTACGCGAATATATAACAGAATCTCTCAAAAAAAGAAATATTTACTATAGTCAAGCTAATCATCGTTTTGTTGCCGATAGACTTGATAATATCAACGATTTGGAAGAATCAATAGATAAATTTATTGAAAAATTTTACAGTAACAATCTAAAATAAACACGATAAAAGCTCTAATCCATGGATTGCAAAATATCAAATATCAATAGCCCATTAGAGCAAGCGGAAGCAATAAAAACTGATAAAAAAAGAATATCAATCGGCTTGCCATTAAACAGTGATTGTTCAGAACGTCGTTTTCCATTAACCCCTGAAGGTGTAAAACGTTTGATAGAAAATGGTTACGTAATAAAAATAGAAAATGGCGCAGCAACATCAATTAATTATAATGATAGTGCATATCTACGTCAGGGTGCAGAGTTAACTAACCATCAAGAAACATTATCGTGTGATATAGTAATCAATTTATCAATGCTCCCGGCAAAAGATATAAAGCAAATGCGTCGCGGAGCAATGTTACTTACATTGTTGTATCCCAATAAATTATCTATAGATTCTATTATTGAGATGCAACAACGATCAATAGTAGGAATTGCAATAAATCATATTGCTGATTATCGCAATAATCTTCCATTTTCAGATATACTTTCAGAGATAGATGGACGCGCGGCAATAGCAATTGCATCATCATTACTTGCTGATGCAGATATGGGAAAAGGTATATTACTTGGAGGTATAGCCGGTATAAATCCATGTGAAGTAGTAGTAATAGGCTCGGGAATAGCAGCTATAGCAGCTTCACGCTCAGCACTCGGATTAGGAGCAATAGTAAAGATATTTGATGATGATGTATATTCTCTTCGAGCAGCATTAAGAGACCTCGGTCAAGGAGTCATAGGCTCATCTTTACATGAAAGAGTATTGAAAACATCTTTACAAACAGCTGATGTAATTGTAGCAACCACAATACAATCAAAGTTGACAATAGAAAAAGAAGAAATAGAACAGATAAAAAAAGGAGTTGTCACCTTTGATTTAACAAATAATCCCGGCAAAATATTTCCAAGCATGCCATTAGAGGATCTCGCTAATGTAAAAAGAATAGAAACGAGTAAAGATAATAAAAGAAAATGTTATGTAAATTGCGGTAGCGCAGTACCACGCACGGCAGCAATGGCATTGAGTAATACATTTAATACAATGCTCGATTCAATAATAACATGCGATGGCTTGACTAATGCACTTAAACTAACTCCCGGTTTGCGTCGCGGAGTATTTACTTTTCTTGGAAAGATAACAAATCCGCAAGTAGCTAAAAAAGTAGGTTGTAGATTCACAGATATAAATATATTTCTTCAATTGTCATGAATAAAAAATATTATGTAGTATGGAAAGGGCATAGCCCCGGTATATATGATTCATGGGAAGAATGTAAACTTCAAATAACAGGTTTTCCGGGCGCAGAATATAAGTCATTTAGTTCGCAAGATGCAGCAACTGAAGCTTATAGAGGTGATTATAATGAACAAATATCACTAATAAAAAGCATAGCTAATCATAAAAGAGAAATAGTTAACTACGAAGCTATACCTGAAATAGTAAAAAATAGTATTTCAGTAGATGGAGCATGTTCAAAAAATCCCGGGCCAATGGAATATAGATGTGTAGATGTCATAACCGGAGCAGAAATATTTCATGTAGGTCCATTGGAAGATGGTACTAATAATGTTGCAGAATATTTAGCATTAATTCATGCTTTAGCTTTTTTAAAAAGCACTGGAAATACTGAAACAGTAGTATATAGCGATTCTCGCACAGCAATGTCGTGGATTAAAAATAGAGGTAATAAATCAAAACTTGAAAGAACCTCTAAAAATGCAAAAATATTTGAATTACTTGCGCGAGCAGATAAATGGATTCAAAGCAATGTCAGTTATAACTTGGTTTTGAAATGGGATACCGAAAAATGGGGAGAAATTCCTGCAGATTTTAATCGTAAGTAATTAAAATTGAATATATAGAAGTATAAAATAAATATAATAATAAATACTACATTATAAGGTGTTTAAAAACTATATATTTAAAACTTTATTACTTTAAATATTTATAAAAATATAAATTAAAAAGGGGCTTTATGCCTCTTTTTTTTATAAATAAACTGTATTAAAAATATGTTGATAAAAGTGTAGAAAAGTGTAGATAAAAGAAAAATATATTTTAATAAAACTATTTGGAAAAAATAAATAGAATAATAATTAACCAACCATTATATAAGTTCCAAATATTAAATCAAAAAGATATTAGCATAATTTTGAATATACATTTGTAAGTTTTTGAACACATTATTCTCAAAAAGTTATTAACTTTGCATTTTATAAACATAGTGTTAATAAAGTAGGTAAGTGCTTTTATTTCATCATATAAAGGTGTTGATAATATGATGTTAATTAGATTAATTATATTAATAACTTAAAAAGCAAGAAAAGCATAAAAAAGTTATTGCCGTTATTAACAGTGTTTATTATTATTGATTAAAAAGATTTTTTAAAAGAAAAATTTAAAAATAAAATAAAATGACTGTAGACAATTATCAACCTGGATTAAAAGAGTCAGAAAAAATAAGTTCATTGAAAGATGAAATAAAAAGACTCAAAAAGGAGAAGGGCGCGGTCATCTTAGCGCATTATTATCAAAAAGGAGAAATACAAGATGTAGCCGATTATATCGGAGATTCATTGGCTTTGGCTCAAATAGCAGAAAAGATAGAAGAGCCTGTGATAGTATTGTGTGGAGTTCATTTTATGGGAGAAACAGCTAAGATATTGTGTCCCGAAAAAACAGTGTTGATTCCAGATGAATCAGCCGGCTGTTCGTTGGCTGATAGTTGTGAAGCAGAAGCATTTGGAGAATTTGTAAAATCTCATCCAGATTATACAGTAATATCATATGTCAATACATCGGCAGCAGTAAAAGCATTAACTGATGTTGTAGTTACATCATCTAATGCTCGCGAAATAGTAGATACATTTGACAAAAATGCTAAAATAATCTTCGGACCGGATAGAAATCTCGGAGGTTATATAAATAGTATAACCGGAAGAAATATGTTGTTATGGGATGGAGCATGTCATGTACATGAACAATTTTCACTTGAAAAAATAGTAGAGTTAAAGCAACAATACCCTGAAGCAAAATTATTGGTGCATCCTGAATGTAAAAAAGTAATAGTAATGTTGGCGGATAAAGTAGGTTCAACAGCGGCATTGCTAAGTTATGCGAAAAGTAGCGACTCAAAACAATTTATAGTAGCAACCGAGAGTGGAATATTGCACCAGATGAAAAAAGAATGTCCGGATAAAGAGTTTATAGCGGCACCTCCGGTAGATTCAACATGTGGTTGCAATGAATGTAATTATATGAAATTAAATACACTTGAGAAATTGCGTGATTGTTTGAAGAATGGAAAACCGGAAATTCAAGTTGACGCAAAAGTAGCAGAAAAAGCACGTCGCCCAATTGAAAGGATGTTGTCATTAAGTAAAACAATAAAGAATAATAAAACTACTTAATGAAATAAAATATTAATAATCAAATAATTAAAATAATAGAAATAAAAAAATATATAGTATGCAATATAATCATAAAGAAATAGAAAGCAAGTGGCAACAATATTGGAAAGACAATAATGTTTACAAATGTGATATAAAAAAGGATAAGCCAAAGTATTACGTATTGGATATGTTTCCTTATCCGTCGGGTGCAGGATTGCACGTAGGTCACCCTCTTGGATATATTGCATCGGATATATATTCACGCTATAAGAGATTGAAAGGATTTAATGTGTTGCATCCGATGGGATATGATGCGTATGGCTTGCCTGCAGAACAGTATGCAATACAAACCGGACAGCATCCTGAAATAACAACACGTCAGAATATCAATCGCTATCGTTCCCAGTTAGATAAAATAGGATTTAGCTACGATTGGAGCAGAGAAATCAAGACTTGTGATCCTGAATATTATAAATGGACACAATGGGCATTTATCCAAATGTATAATTCATATTATGATACAAAGGAAGCAAAAGCTCAACCTATATCAAAGCTAATCTCAGAATTTGAAGAAAACGGAAGTAGCAAGGTAAACGCAGCATGTTCAAAAGAGTTGCAATTTACAGCTGCCGAATGGCAAGAAATGAACGATAAGCAAAAGAGCGATACATTGATGAATTATCGCTTGGCTTATTTGGGAAATACGATGGTGAATTGGTGTCCGAAATTGGGAACCGTATTGGCAAATGATGAAGTAAGTGAAGGAGTATCGTTGCGTGGAGGATATCCAGTAGAACAAAAATTGATGTATCAATGGTGTTTGCGAGTATCTGCTTATGCACAGCGTTTGCTTGACGGATTACAAACTATAGATTGGACAGATTCGTTGAAAGAAACGCAACGCAATTGGATAGGGCGCTCGGAGGGTGCAGAGATGCATTTTCAAATATCAGATAGTGAAGTAGATTTGGAAATATTTACAACTCGAGCAGATACAATATTTGGAGTAACATTTATGGTATTAGCTCCGGAAAGTAAATATGTAGATTTAGTAACAACATCTGAACAGCGTCAAGCAGTAGATGAATATTTAGCCTCAATCAAGCATAAAACAGAGCGTGAGCGAATGATAGATAAGAAGGTGAGTGGAGTATTCACAGGAGCTTATGCTATCAATCCTTTAAATAAAAAGAAAATACCTGTATGGGTTAGTGATTATGTTCTTGCCGGGTATGGAACGGGAGCAATTATGGCAGTACCGGCTCACGATTCACGAGATTATGCTTTTGCGCGTCATTTTGAATTACCGATTATACCTTTGATTGAAGGAGCTGATGTCAGTGAAGAAAGTTTCGATGCAAAAGAAGGAATAATTATAAATTCAGAAGGAGAAGAATTAAATCTAAATGGACTTCAGGTAGTAGAAGCGATAGCAGCTACTAAGAAATTTATAGAAGAAAAGGGAATAGGAAAAGTGAAAGTGAATTATCGCTTACGCGATGCAATATTTTCACGTCAACGTTATTGGGGTGAACCATTTCCTGTATACTATAAAGAAGGTATACCTTATATGCTCGATTTGGAAAAATTACCATTGTTGTTGCCTGAAGTTGATAAATATTTGCCTACAGAAAGTGGCGAACCTCCATTAGGACGTGCAAAAAATTGGTGTACAGAAGAAGGATGGGAGTTTGAAAAATGTACGATGCCCGGATTTGCCGGTTCATCGGCATATTATCTGCGATATATGGATCCACGCAATAATGAGGCGTTGGTAGGAAAAGAAGCGAATGAATATTGGCGCGATGTGGATTTGTATATAGGAGGAACTGAACATGCTACCGGTCACTTGATTTACAGCCGTTTCTGGAATAAATTTTTGTATGATTTGGGTGAAGTGTGTACAGATGAACCATTCCGTAAGCTTATCAACCAAGGAATGATACAAGGTAGAAGTAACTTTGTGTATAGAATAAAAGATACAAATACATTTGTATCATATGGTTTAAAGGGTGATTATGATGTAACCCCAATACATGTTGATGTGAATATAGTAAGCAATGATATGCTTGATTTAGAACGCTTTAAATCATGGCGTCCTGAATTTAATGATGCTGAATTTGTGCTTGAAGATGGCAAATATATCTGTGGATATGCAGTAGAAAAGATGTCGAAATCAATGTTCAATGTAGTAAATCCTGATGATATAGTAGAAAGCTATGGCGCCGACACATTGCGATTATATGAAATGTTCCTTGGACCGTTGGAACAAAGTAAACCATGGGATACCAATGGAATAGATGGAGTAAGTCGTTTCATAAAGAAAATGTGGAATTTGTTCTATCGCGATAATAATTTTGTTGTAGAAGATACAGAACCTACAAAAGAAGCACTTAAATCATTGCATAAGTTGATAAAGAAGGTTACTTCAGATATAGAAAATTTCTCATACAATACGTCGATAAGTGCATTTATGATATGTGTGAATGAGTTGACATCAATGAAATGTACTTCACGTGCAGTACTTGAAAAATTAGTAGTATTAGTAGCTCCGTTTGCACCTCACGTAGCAGAAGAATTGTGGCATGCAGTGGGAAATGAAACATCGGTATGTGATGCACAATGGCCTGAATATAATGAAGAATATATTAAGGAAGATAATATGACTTACGCTGTTTCGTTTAATGGAAAAGCCCGATACAACATGACAGTAGCTGCCGGCACAGAAGCAAAAGAGTTGGAAAAAATGGCTCTTGAATCGGAAAATTCTGCAAAATGGTTAGAGGGTAAAACAGTAGTGAAAATAATAGTAGTTCCCAATAAGATAGTCAATATAGTAGTAAAATAAGTATTGAAAAGTAGAATAAAAGTGTCTAATTTTCAATATAATAAATTGATTTATTTTACGTTATAGAAGTACATGACAGAAAGGAAGCTGATATTTGTAACAAATAATCCTCATAAGCTCGAAGAAATAAGAAAAATCGTAGGCGACAGAATAAAAATATATTCGCTGAAAGAAATAAATTGCTTAGAGGAAATACCGGAAACGGCAGATACAATCCGTGATAATGCCATAATGAAGGCTCAATATGTGGCTGAGAAATATGGAGTGGATTGTTTTGCCGATGATACAGGTTTGGAGGTATCAGCTCTTGGTGGAGCTCCCGGAGTGCATACTGCGCGATATGCTTCGGCAGAAGGTCATGATACTATTGGAAATATGCAATTGTTGTTGCAAAATATTGAAGGAAAAACAGATAGGAGTGCACAATTTGTTACCTATATAGCTCTTATTATAAAAGGAGAAATACGAACCTTTGAGGGAGTTTGTAAAGGGACAATATTGACTCAAATGCAGGGTAATGAAGGATTTGGCTATGATCCTATATTTCAGCCGGAAGGATTTGAAGAGACATTTGCACAAATGACATCTGAACAAAAAAATGCTGTTTCTCATCGAGGGAAAGCAACACGCAAATTGATAGAATACTTAAAAGACTTAAAATAAACAATAATTCTCTATCCGAAAAACTTAAAAAAATGAGAAAAGAACTTATAATATTATTGTTGTCGGTGATATTTCCGTTAGGAATTAAAGCTCAACGAGCAGTAGGGAGTTGGGAAGTATATGCTAATTATTTATCGCCGGAACAAATGCTTGAAACGTCGGACAAAGTGTTTTGTTTGTCATCGGGTTCATTGTTTTCATTTGATAAGACAACAGAGGAATTATATCAATATGGAATAGAGAATGTGCTGAGCGAAGCTATGATCTCTAATATATTTTATAATGGAAAAGAAGATTATATAGTAGTAGCTTATAAATCAGCGAATATTGATGTCATACTCGACGATGGCAATGTTATCAATCTACCGGATATAAAAGATGCTGTCCTCCAATCGGAACAAACTATAAATGATATAAGTTTTGGTGAAAGTAGAATGTATGTAGCGACAAATTTCGGAATTGTCGTATATGATACAGAAAAATGGGAAGTTAAGGAGAGTGGTATTTATAACAAGTCGGTCAAATATGTAGCAGCAACCAATGCTTATATAGGCGCCTATTTTAATAATGATAAAAAGATAGGATTTATGCCAATCGATAAAAGTGTAAGATATTATGATAATTTTATACTAAATAGTTGTAGTGCATGTACCGGTTTGCGAGGCTTGAAAGATAATGTGTTTTTAGGCTCCAATTCATCAAGTTCATTTAGTCCTAAGAAAGTAGAATTCGATTCATCAACGAATAAGGTAGCGTTTAATGAATATGTAGCCGATGGAAATTATACCGGTCCGATAGAGTGTAAAAACGGATATTATATCTATAATACTGTAACATCGGGAAATAATGTGGCATGTATAAAGGAATTTGATGAAAATTATAATGTTACGCAAACGATGCTTCCGTCGGAATTTTCAGGTAAAAAAATTGCGATGTGGGATAATTCCAAAAATTTGTTTACTGCAGATAATAACGGAATCAGTGAGTGTCAACTATCCGAAGATGGCAGTATCACCATATTGCGAGAAAGCTTTAAGCCTGAATCAATAACATGTAGTGGTGTGGGTTACTTGACGGCATCAAATTCGGGAAAGATTTATATATCATCGTCGGGATATAGTATGGTAAATGATGGAGATTGGCCTGATAGAAAATCAGTTTCATATATCAATGTCATAGAAAATAATACGTTAAAGGATATTACACCGAGCGATTTGACACTTCAATATCCCAATGAAAATGGATTTGATGGAACGAAACGCACAAGTAATACGTATAACATAGTAGAGGATCCCGATGACCCGTCGATATATTATTTAGTTACACTTTACGATGGAGTTTTTAAAATAAAAGACGGAAAAGAAATAAATTACTATAATAACACCAATTCACCTTTAGCAAAGACATGGATATATTATATGACCCATGCAATAGATTTCGATGCAAAGGGTAATTTGTGGGTAGCCGGAAATTATAATCTATATTGTTTGCCGTCGGAAAAGCGCAAATCAACAACACCTACAACAGCAGAAGATTGGGTAACAGGATTCCCCAAAAGTGTAAGGAATTGGGACGCATCATTATTGGCTTGTAAAAAGAGTAATATAGTGATGTATTCATTTGTATATTCAGGTGAGTTGATATGTGTAGATACTAAGGGAACAGTTTCCACAACCGATGACAGCACATATATTTGGAGTACATTCTTAGATCAAGATGGCAAGGAGTTGTCGCTCAGTAATAACAATATCTATTGTTATCTTGAAGATGCTAACGGTCAGGTGTGGGTAGGAACGGATTTAGGTGTGTTTATAATACCTAATCCATCAAAATTGACTGATCCGAGTATGCGAATACAGCGAATAAAAGTACCACGCAACGATGGAACAAATTTTGCAGATTATCTTCTTGAGGGAGAGCCAATCCATTCGCTTGCAATCGACGGGTTAAATCGCAAATGGATAGGAACGGCTAATACCGGGGCTTATCTTGTCAGTGAGAACGGTAGCCAAATTATAGAGCAATTTAATACTGAAAACTCGTATCTACCTGTAAATAAGGTATATTCAATAGCATGCGATAAATATTCCAATGCAGTATATTTTGGCACAGTGGCCGGATTGGTTAAGTATAATTCAGATGCATCACCATCGGCCGAAGATTATAGCGATGTATATGCATATCCCAATCCTGTACGTCCGGAATATACCGGATTTATCACGATAACCGGGTTGATGGAAAACTCGCTTATAAAGATAGCCGATGCGGCAGGAAATGTATTTTTCCAAGGAACATCTAATGGTGGAATGATAACATGGGATGGCTGTGATGCATCGGGCAATAGAGTAAAAACCGGTGTTTACTATGTGTTTGCATCGCAAAATGAAAATGGGTCATCGTCGGGTGCAGTTACCAAAATATTGGTTGTGAAATAATCCATAGGCGAGAACAAAAAGGTAAGAAGATATTTAAACGGAAATGAGTTCGATAGAACAATTAAAATATAAAGATGATGTAGATAGAAGATATGGGGTTGCCGGCATGGTGTTGGCAGCATTCATATTGGATTATGAGAAATATATATCATCGGTCAGTATTGAGCGTAGCGGATTGGAAGCAATAGAATTTTCACCTGATTTTTTCATAGTTTCGGGTGAAAATATATCGGCTAAAACATCGTGGGAGCATATTCTTGAGCAGTATCAGGTAATAGCATCGATGATGATATCCAATATGATGTGTAGGTCGATGGTTGGCAGTCGTTGCGAACTCGACCGCGCTATGCATGATGCGATGTTGTCGACGTTGAAGGATTATGCCGAGGATTGTCAGCTCGAAAAAGATGAGGCAGAGGCGATATTCGACAAGCATTATCAATATTTGAATCGCGCGTATCATAATGGTGATCTTCACGTAGCTGCGAAGCGTCTGGTTGAAGAATTGATGTCGAAGCCTGTACTTTATCATTCCGACCTCTGCGACCTCGTCAGAAGTCTTTAAAATGCGTTATGAAAACAAAAACGAAGAAGGCAATATATGCATTTTTGCTTTTTTTATTGATAGTGGCTATTTTTGGAGCGGTTGCAGCGTTGTGCAACCAATGGTTGAAGGAAAGTGGTAATAGTTCGAAATTTTTGAAATTAGCACTGTTGGCTCTTTACGTGTTAGTCAACTATAAGGCGTGGCGTTGGTTGTGCCGGAAACTTGATAATTTGGATTGAAATAAGGGACTTCGGCAGGGGAGAGGATTGTCATTACGAAATTCAAAAGTAGGGAAATATGGATAATAGAGATGGTAAAAATTCATTTTTCAGATTTCTGTTAATGTCAATGCTTTTCGGGAAGAAATTTGCGCTATTCAGCCTGTTGATGAAGAGTAATGCACGAGGGTGTGTTAAGATTTGATTGGTAGTATTTATTTGTTGCTTGCTATTCGTGTGGTGTGGCAAGTAGTGATTGGGTGAGTATAAGAGGAGCGCCGGGGATATAGGGGTATATCTTAGTTGTTTAAGCCAATTTAAGGCGATTTGGGGCGAAATTCAGATTTGGCGGTAAGTTTATTAGTTGAAACATTAGGTCGCAGCAGAAGCAATTTAAATGTGTGATTTCTGTCATTGTGGTTGGAGATTATGGAGCGAAGGCTGGAAAGCCTTCGGAAAGGTAGTTAAAGTTGGTAATTGAGTTGAATTGTGAGGGCCGGGAGACCCTCATTCCATAGGGCGCCGGGGATTTCGAAGACTGGAAAGCCTTCGTTCCATGGGCTGACGCGGTAGAAGAATGGTATAAAGCTTTCGGAATGGTAGTGGGGGAACAATGGGTGAAATTTGTTGCTTTTGCTATGTGATTAAGAGAATAATTTGTTTAACTTTGCATTGTCCTCAAAGGTCGTTCGCTATAGCGTGACGAGAATGAGGGTAGGACATATTAAAAGGCGTTTACTACGCTTTGGTTTTGACGGTTAGAAATCGTAGGAAAATTTCAAAATGCAAGTCAAAAACAAAGCAACGTGAATGCCCCGTAGGTGTGTTATATACATGCCTTATTGTCGTATAGCCATAGATGTATCGCTACATATTGGCAACCAACGGCATAAAGGTGGTGTTATACATATCGGCGTGGGGCTTCGGCGTTGCTCGTTTCGACTTGCAAGGCCATTCCTACAGCCTCTAACCGTGGAGCGAGCGACAGTGCAGGGCTTCACGCTTTTTTATGTCCTATTGAAAATTGCCATGATACTAATCGGTGGAATCTGTAGCCCTAACTGCCAAAGATTTATGGGGCATAGTATAACTCCATAAATGTTAATCACATAAAATGGAACGGATGAAAATGCAGAGCCACGATGTGATAGGTTCAAATACACAGAAGATTGCACAGTTGTTCCCTAATTGCGTAACGGAACGCTTGGGCAAGGATGGTAAGCCTGAATTGGCTATCGACTTTGAGAAATTGCAAGCAGAGTTATCCAACGAAATCATTGCAGAGGGTGAAGAACGCTATCAGTTCACATGGCCAGACAAGCGTGCAGCTGTCCGTTTGGCAAATACGCCTACAACAATGACACTTCGTCCTTGTCGTGAAGAGAGTGTGGATTTTGACAATACGCAAAATCTTTATATTGAAGGCGATAACCTTGATGTTCTTAAAATCCTTCAAGAAACTTACCTAAAAAAAATTGATGTCATTTATATTGACCCGCCCTACAACACAGGGAAAAACCTCATTTATAAAAATGACTTCTCTATAGGTTGCGATGATTACTTGTACAACAGTGGACAATATGACATTGAAGGCAATAGATTAGTTCTTAATTCAGAAAGCAATGGTCGTTTTCATACAGATTGGCTCAATATGATATATACACGCTTAAAGATAGCTAAAAATCTTTTGAGCGATAAAGGAATTATTGTAGTTACTATAGATGATTACGAAATTGAAACAATTACAATGGTAATGAATGAAATCTTTGGCGAAGTAAATCATCTTGCCACCATTATCATAAAGAACAATCCATCAGGGAGATCAACTGTATCCGGAGCTTCCATTTCTCACGAATATGCCTTATTCTATGGAGCAAATGAGAATGTTTCTTTAGGTCGTCTTCCTCGTAATGACAAACAAATTGCAAGATATAAAGAGAATGATGAAATTGGAGCTTTTGAATGGGTTAATTTTAGAAAGCATGGTGGATATAAAGAAGATGCACCTACCATGTATTATCCAATCTATGTAAAAAAAGATTGTAGTACATTTAGAATTCCCAAACTAAAATGGAATGAATTTACATCAGAATATGACATATTGGAAGAAATAAGATCAGATGAACTTATTTCATATCCTATTGATGAAGAAGGACGACCTCGCCGTTGGAAATGGAGTTTAGAACGCGCACTTCGAGAGACTTCTGATATGTGTGTAAGATTAGACCGTGAAAAAAATCCTGCGGTTTATATTAAATCTCGAATGAAAGATGAAGGAATGTTACCATTAACTGTTTGGGATGATAAACTATATTCATCAACAGAATATGGCACAAATTTTCTACTTTCATTAATGGGTAAACGATATTTTGATTATCCTAAATCAATTCACGCAGTAGTAGACTGTCTTAGAGTCGCAAATTGTTCTTCTTGTTGCACAGTACTTGACTTCTTCTCTGGCTCCGCTACCACCGCTCACGCTGTGATGAAACTCAATGCCGAGGATGGGGGAAATCGTAAATTCATTATGGTACAATTACCTGAAAAGACGGACGAGAAGAGTGAAGCCTACAAAGCCGGTTACAAAAATATCTGCGAGATAGGAAAAGAACGTATCCGCCGAGCAGGAGCAATGTTAATGCATAATTCACAATGCATAATTCATAATGAGAAATGCAAAATGAAAGAATGTGAGAACTATGAATTGTGTATTAAAAATTGTGCATTGGACACAGGTTTCCGTGTATTGAAACTCGATTCATCAAATATGGAAGATGTCTATTACACTCCACAAGACTTCTCTATCGGTTCACTTTTTACAGAAAATGTAAAGGCAGACCGCACCAATGAGGATTTGCTCTTCCAAGTGATGCTTGACCTTGGCATAGAACTTTCTGCCAAGATTGAGAGCAAGCAGATTGCAGGAAAGAATGTTCACTTTGTAGATGACAACTACCTTGTGGCTTGCTTCGACCGTGATGTGAACGAATCAACCATTACTGAGATTGCCAAGTTGCAGCCTATCTACTTCGTTATGCGTGATGCTTCGGCAGCCAATGATAATGTGATAGACAACTTTGAGCAGATTTTTAGGCATTATTCACCCGATACTAATTGCAGAATTATTTAATAAGATATAAATAACGAATTACACATAACACCAGTCAAAAGAAAATTGTTATATTTGCACATTGATAGATAAAATATTCTATTATGTCAGAGAAGGAATTGAATTCATACAGATTCGGTATAGGTCAAGAACCTACTGATGAGATGCTTGAGCAGATAATGAAAGAAGTTGCAGAGGAAGCTCGCGAAAGCAACAAGAAAGCAGAAGAGGCTCATTTTGCACAAATGCATCTTAATATAGCTACAAAGCGAAAGAAGTGGGCAGACCGATTAAATAGTGTTATCAATGGCTAAAAGTGTTCACAAGCCGGAATTGATAATAATAGCCGGACCTAATGGGTCAGGTAAAACTTCTGTGACTAAAAAATTCTTGCATCACGAATGGGCTGAAGGGACTACTTATATTAATCCCGATGAGGTGGCAAATGATCTCTTTGGAGATTGGAATTCACGAGAGGCTGTGATAAATGCGGCTAATTATTGTGCAGAGTGGAGGGAACGCTGTCTGAACGAAAAGAAAAGTTTTGTATTTGAGACAGTGATGTCAGCTGAAGACAAAGTAGATTTTATAATACGAGCAAAAAAAATGGGATTTTTCGTTCGTTTATTCTTTATCTCCACTTGTAGTCCGACAATTAACGCTGCCAGAATTGCAGCTCGTGTGATGAAGGGCGGACATGATGTGCCAATTTCAAAAATAGTGTCACGATATTATAAGTCCGTTGAAAATTGCAAAACGATATCATCAATTGTCGATAGGCTATATGTCTATGACAATTCTGTTGATGGTGAAGAAGCAAAAATACAATTTCGTTTAGTAAATGGTGTTATGGGTAAAATGTATGTAACCGATGTGCCCGCATGGACACAAGCAATATTACCCGACACTAATGATGAAATTTAAATTTAAGATTCAGCAGTATCAGACCGAAGCGGTAGAAAATACGGTAGCTGTGTTTACCGGACAGCCATCGCACGTATTGACAGAGGATAGCCAAGATTCAGATTGGCGCATCCAAAAGCCATTGGATGTTGAAGGAAATGGTACAGACTTTCGTAATCATCGTATAGAGTTAGACGGCAGGATATTACTCAAGAATATCAACTCTATTCAAAGCTTATATGATATTACACCTTCGACTACACTCGCCAAAGGTGTAGGTGCTGTAAACCTTGATATTGAAATGGAGACCGGTACAGGTAAGACATACGTCTATATCAAGACGATGTTTGAACTAAATAAGCAATATGGTTGGAGTAAGTTTATCATTGTAGTACCAAGTATTGCCATTCGTGAGGGTGTGGCCAAGAGTTTCAAGATGTTGGAAGAGCACTTTATGGAATACTACGGCAAGAAGGCTCGTTGGTTTATCTATAATAGCAGCAACTTGCAACAGCTCGATAGTTTCTCTTCCGATTCGGGGCTGAGCGTAATGATTATTAATACTCAAGCTTTTGCCGCTTCAATGAAGGAGGGTGGCAAGAGCAAGGAGAGCCGTAAAATTTATTCTAAGCGAGATGCGTTTGGCAGTAGAATGCCGATAGAAGTGGTGGCGGAATGTAATCCTATTATCATTATGGATGAGCCGCAGAAGATGGAGGGTGATGCCACGCAAGCCGGTATAAAGCGATTTAATCCGTTGTTTGTACTCAACTATTCAGCTACACATAAGACCAAACACGATACCATCTATGCTTTGGATGCTCTAGATGCCTACCGTCAGAAGTTGGTGAAGCGTATCCATGTCAAGGGCTTCGAGGTGAAGAACCTTAGAGGCACGAGCAGATATCTTTATTTAGATAATATTGTGCTTTCTCCCGATAAACCACCTATGGCACGCATTGAGATTGAAACAAAGACGGCATCGGGCACAATCATTCGCAAGATAAAGACCTTTGGCGTGGGAGATAATTTGCAAAAGAAATCGGGAATGGCAGAATATGAGGGATTTACTATTTCGGAAATCAATGTGAGCGGTTATGTTACGTTCTTAAATGGCATAACCATTCGCAGAGGAGAGGTTATTGGTGATACCAATGAACTGAATATACAGCGAGTGCAAATCCGAGAAACCATCATATCGCACATTGAAAAGGAACGCCAACTATTTAAGCGTGGAATCAAGTGTCTATCGCTCTTCTTCATTGATGAGGTTGCAAAATACAAGAGTTATGATGACGATGGTAACGAGGTGAAAGGCGTATTCCAAAAGATGTTTGAGGAGGAGTATTCTCGCCTTGTAAGTAAAGAGAATCGTAATTGGGAAGAGGATTATAATGAATATCTTCGCCGGTTCACTCCACAGGATGTGCATCGAGGCTATTTCTCAATAGACAAGAAAAGCGGACGAATGATTGATAGTAAGGTGGAGAAGAAGACCGGACTATCCGATGATATATCCGCCTACGAACTTATCTTGAAGAACAAAGAACGTTTGTTGAGTTTCGAGGAGCCTACACGCTTCATTTTCTCCCACTCAGCATTACGTGAGGGTTGGGACAATCCGAATGTATTTCAAATCTGTACGCTTCGCCATAGTAATTCTACTACGACCAAGCGCCAAGAAGTAGGACGTGGTTTGCGAATCTGTGTGGATAAGCATGGTACCCGAATGGATGCCGAACTATTGGGAGAGGATGTACACGAAGTGAACAAATTGACGGTGATAGCTAATGAGAGTTATGCAGACTTTACCACTGCTTTGCAGCGTGAAACTCGCGATGTTTTGCGTGAACGTGCCGCCAAAGCAACGTTTGATTATTTTACTAATAAACAAATAAAGATTGGTGAAGAGGTACACACAATAAATGAATATGAAGCAAGCCAAATCATAGTCTATTTAGTGACCAACGGCTATATTGACGACCAGAAAAATATCACTCCCGAATATCGTGAGGCTGTGGTCAATGGCACAGTTGCTCCATTGACACAAGACCTACAGCCGATAGCAGAGGGTGTTTTTCGACTTATCAACTCTATCTTCGACCCGAAGGCACTCGAAGGAATGTTTAAAGATGATAATATAACTACAGCTGACAATAAATTGAACGATAATTTCAATAAAGCTGAGTTCCAGGCCTTATGGAATGAAATTAATCATCAATATGTATATCAAGTAAGCTACGATAGCAATGAACTAATAGATAAAGCAATTTTATATATCAATAAAGACTTAGAGGTAACGCAACTTCGTTATGTTATTGTAGAGGGAACGCAAGATGAAAGAGATGTATCGGAATTTGGTAACACTCGGTCACAGTTTCGAGAACTTGGCGATGTTTCGACATCAACCGTTAAGTACGATCTTGTCGGTGATATTGCCAAAGGAGCCCGCCTTACTCGTCGGTCAGTCGTAAAGATTCTACAAGGAATCAAGGAGAGCAAATTGTATCTGTTCAAGAATAATCCTGAAGAGTTTATTAGAAAAGTGATAAACATAATTAAGGAGCAGAAATCAACCATGATTGTAGAAGCTATCCGGTATAATATTACAGAGGGCACATACGATAGCAATATCTTCACAGTCAAGAGTAAAATGGACTTTGACCGAGCCTACGAAGCCAAGAAACATATCACCGACTATGTGTTCAGCGATAGTAAAGGCGAACGTAAATTTGCTCAGGACTTGGATGAAGCAAGCGAAGTAGTTGTGTATGCTAAACTTCCACGAAGTTTCACAATTCCGACACCTGTTGGCAATTATGCTCCGGACTGGGCAATAGCCATGAAACGTAAAGATGTGAAGCATATTTTCTTTATTGCTGAAACTAAGGGCTCGATGTCGACAATGGACTTGTCAGCCATCGAAAGGGCAAAGATTGAATGTGCGGAAAAGCTATTTAACTCTATATCTACAGCTGATGTAAAGTACCATAAAGTGGCTACCTATCAAGATTTGATAGATAAAATGAAGGCAATATAACACATGAGGTCGGGGCAATGTATGTCACGACCTCTGTTCTTTTTTCGGAGGCGTTTAGGATGGGTTTATTCGCGTCTTTGACGATTTTGACTGTGGGCTTCCTGTCCGGAGGTTTCGCTTCGCTCAACCCCCGGTTATTGATACGCTTCGCTTTCCCGTGCTTCGCACGATGTGAGGGCCGGGAGCCCCTCACACCATAGGCTGACGCAGTGTGTTCCCCTTTCCGAAGGTTTCGCTGTGCTCACCCCCCGGTTATTCTAATCACTACGTTTTCACGTCTTAACAGACGATATTGGGGATGCTTGCTGAAGGCTGAAGCTTTTGGTTCATAGAATGGTGGGGTAGGGGAGTGGAGGTATGTGTCCAATATACTTTAAAGAATCCAAATAGAAACGCAACGTTTTTCGTTAATATTTAAATATAATATTA
>CAYWXG010000041.1:0-24159 GCA_964462445.1 uncultured Barnesiella sp.
CAACGACCCCCTGATTAACAGTCAGGTGCTCTAACCAACTGAGCTACTGAAGCAAATTTGTGACCCCGGAGGGGCTCGAACCCTCGACCCATTGATTAAGAGTCAATTGCTCTACCAACTGAGCTACGGAGTCAAATTTTAGTTTTTCACCTTAAAACATTCAATGCAGAATGGAGAATAAGGGGCTTGTTGGATTTGACGGTGCAAAATTAGAGATTATTTTTTAGTCTTGCAAGATTTTTTGTCGTTTTCTTGCGTATTTTTTTTGAAGGATAGATATTTTGTAATTTTTTAGCGCATTAATTGTAAAATAATGAGTAAATTTGCGAGATATTTTAAATATATTAGGGTAGACTATGTAAAGGCCGCTTATAATTTAAAATATCATGTAGAGGATATTGCTTGAGCTGATAAAACAGATGGCTAAGAAGCGAGATGCAGTTTTTCCTCAAATGATTTCGAAAGAGCATTCGAAAACAGAACGAAAAGAAGAATTTAATTCCGAAAAATATCAATATCAATATGAATATTTCATATAAATGGCTTAAAGATTACATCGATTTGAAACTCAATGCAGAAGAGTTGTCGTCGGTGTTGACATCGGTTGGCTTGGAAACCGGCGGTGTTGAAGAGGTTGAGACTATCAAGGGAGGTTTGCGAGGCTTGGTAATCGGCAAAGTGCTTACCTGCGAGGAACATCCCGATAGCGACCATTTGCACGTGACAACCGTAGATTTGGGTGACGGTGTACCGACTCAAATTGTGTGTGGCGCACCAAATGTAGCAGCCGGTCAGACAGTAGTGGTTGCAACGGTAGGGACCAAACTCTATGATGGGGACAAAGAGTTTCAGATAAAGAAATCTAAGATACGCGGAGTTGAGTCATTCGGAATGATATGTGCCGAAGATGAGATAGGCGTAGGAACGAGCCACGATGGAATAATTGTGATAAAAGAGGAAGTAGCAGCCGGCACACCAGCGGCAGAATATTTCCACGTTGAGAGCGACTATGTGCTTGAAGTGGATTTGACCCCCAACCGCGTAGACGCAGCGTCGCATTATGGTGTAGCACGCGACTTGTCGGCATGGCTTGGCTGTCACTCAACAGCAGCGAAGCCGAAACTACCGTCGGTGGAAGCATTCAAAATTGATGTGCCTGAGGGTGGAATTAAGGTGCGCGTGGAAAATACCGAAGCATGTCCGCGTTATGCCGGGGTGACGATCAAGGGTGTGACAGTAAAAGAGAGTCCCGAATGGCTTAAGGATAGATTGACGGCTGTAGGACTACGCCCGATAAATAATATCGTTGACGTTACGAATTATATCTTGCTCGGCATGGGTCAGCCCTTGCACTGCTTTGACTGCGATAAGATAGCAGGCGGAGAGATTGTTGTTAAGACATGTGCAGAAGGTACATTGTTTACGACTCTCGATGGTGTAGAACGTAAATTGTCGGATAAAGACTTGATGATATGCAATGCTCAAGAGCCGATGTGTATCGCCGGAGTGTTCGGTGGATTGGATTCAGGCGTTACAGAGTCAACAACGTCGGTGTTTATTGAAAGTGCATATTTCAATCCCACCAGTGTGAGAAAGACAGCACGTCGCCATGGCTTATCGACCGATTCATCCTTCCGATTTGAACGTGGTTGCGACCCCAATTGCAATGATTATATCCTTAAACTTGCCGCATTGATGATAAAAGAGTTGGCAGGTGGAGAGATTACCGGCGAGGTGGTTGATATTTATCCCAATCCGATTGCAGCGGCAGAGGTTGAATTCAACTATGACCGTTGCAATGCCCTCGTGGGTAAAGAATTGGATCATGAAGTTGTAGATTCAATACTAAAATCACTTGAGATAGAAATTGTGGCCCGCGAAGGTAACACGCTGACATTGAAAGTTCCGACCTATCGCGTAGATGTCACTCGTGAATGTGATGTTATCGAAGATGTGCTTCGCATATATGGATATAATAATATCGAATTGACAGATACGTTGCACTCGTCGTTGTCGTTTAAGACATTGACCGATTCGGCCGAAGATTTGCGATGCAAGATAGCAGAGCAGTTGACCGGTCAAGGCTTTAATGAGATACTTAACAACTCATTGACAGCCGAAAGTTATTATAGCGAGATGTCGACATATCCATTGAGTGGCTGCGTCAGATTGTTGAATCCGTTGAGCAACGACCTGTCGGTGATGCGTCAGACCTTGCTATTCGGAGGATTGGAATCGTTGTCGCACAATATCAATCGCAAGGCAGCCGACTTGAAGATGTATGAATTCGGGAATGTATATTTCTTTAATTCAGAGGCAGAGTCGACTAAAGAAACACCCCTCGCGCCCTATCGCGAAGGACAGCGCTTGGCAATGTGGTTGACCGGAGCAACTCGCAGTGGCAACTGGAATAAATCGAGCGAGGAATCGAGCATCTATGATTTGCGTGCTTATGTGGAAATGGTGTTGCAACGTGCGGGCATCTCGGGCAAGCAGTTGGCTATGACAGTAGTACCCGGCGATGACCTCTATGCAGTATCAATGGCTGTATCAACCCGTTCGGGCAAGGAGCTTGGTCGTGTAGGTATCGTATCGAAGAAGGTATTAAAGATGTTTGACATTCGTCAAGATGTTTTCTTTGCCGAATTAGACTGGATGGCAATCGTGAAACTTTCATTGAAGCATACAGTAAACTATACTCCATTACCAAAGACCCTCCCGGTGCGTCGCGACTTGGCATTGTTGCTTGACAAGAATGTGGCAATGGAGGAAGTGGAAAAGGTAGTGAAAGAAAGTGAACGCAAATTGTTGCGCGACATCACACTATTTGATGTTTACGAGGGTAAAAACTTGCCTGAAGGTAAGAAATCGTATGCAATATCAATAACACTTCAAGATGATGAAAAGACACTCCAAGATAAGCAAATAGAGGCGGTCATGAGCAAAGTGACAATGAATTTGCAGAAGAAACTTGGAGCGGAATTGAGATGAGCGTCAAAATCTAAAAGAATAAATACATAAAATAAAATACCACTATGGGAAGAGCTTTTGAATATCGTAAAGCAAGAAAGTTGAAACGTTGGGGTAATATGTCACGAACATTTACCCGTATAGGAAAAGAAATCACAATAGCCGTTAAGTCGGGAGGCGCCGATCCGTCGACTAACCCACGTTTGCGTGTGTTGATGCAAAATGCAAAGGCTGCCAACATGCCCAAGGATACAGTAGAACGTGCAATTAAGAAAGCAACGGATAAAGATTCAGGCGATTATAAGGAAATTACTTATGAAGGATATGGCCCCTTCGGTATCGCGATTTTCGTAGAAGCAGCCACCGACAACAATACCCGTACGGTAGCTAATGTACGTTCATATTTCACCAAGCATGGAGGTTCGTTGGGAACACAAGGTTCGTTGACATTCCTTTTTGACCACAAAAGCGTGTTCAAAATCAAGCCCCAAGAAGGAGTATCGCTTGAGGATTTGGAACTCGAACTAATAGATTATGGAGTAGATGAAATAGAGGCAGATGAAGATGAAATCGTGCTCTATGGTGAATTTGAAGAATTTGCCAACATTCAAAAATATTTGGAGAGCAACGGCTTTGAAATTGTCAGCGCAGAATTTGAACGTATTCCGCACGAATTGAAAGAGGTGACAGCCGAACAGCGCGTGACTCTTGACAAACTTCTTGAAAAGCTTGAGGAGGATGAGGATGTGCAGAACGTGTTCCACAACATGAAGGAAGAGGAAGAATAATCCATCTTTAGTAGAAATATACAAAGAGGACAAGATGTTTTCAGGAATTGTAGAAGAGGCAGCGATAGTAAAAAGCGTAGGGCGCAGTGGCGGCAATGTCAATCTTGAGATTGAATGTAGCTTTACCGAAGAGCTAAAGATAGACCAATCAGTGGCACATAATGGTGTGTGTCTAACCGTAGTGTCGCTTGCCGGCAATGGTAGTTATGTAGTTACCGCGATACAGGAGACACTCGATCGTAGCAATCTTGGAGAACTCGTGCCCGGAAGCAAGGTTAACCTTGAGCGTTCGATGCTGATGAATGGACGACTTGACGGTCATATAGTGCAGGGTCATGTGGACTGTACGGCAATATGCACAGAGGTTGAAGAGCTCGATGGTAGCACATATTTTAAATTTGAATATGAGGTTGAACCGGAGATGGTCGCCAAAGGGTATACAACTGTAGAGAAGGGCTCGGTGACAGTCAATGGAGTGTCGTTGACAGTGTGTCAATCGGAACGAAATTCGTTTAAAGTGGCAATTATCCCCTACACATTTGAGCACACCAACTTCTGCGATATCAAGGTCGGGAGCAAAGTGAATATCGAGTTTGATATTATAGGTAAGTATCTTGCCAAATTAATAGTGAAATAAGCAACATCGCATTATAATTAAAAGGTAAAAAAATGATTAAAGTAAATGTAAAGGACGTGCTTGCAACAGTTAGCACTGAAACAATTAAGTCATATGATAAAGCCGGGGCAGATGCTCTTGACAAGCTCCACAACGGCACCGGCGCCGGTAATGATTTCTTGGGATGGGTAAATCTACCCTCTACCACCCCGGCATCGTTGATTGAAGATATAGAAAATGTAGCAAAATCACTACGTGAAAATTGCGAGGTAGTAGTGGCTATCGGTATTGGTGGTTCATATCTCGGTGCAAAAGCAGTGATTGAAGCGTTGTCGGATTCATTTGCGGCATATCGTCAAGATGGAGCCCCCAAAGTGTTGTTTGCCGGACAAAATATCGGAGAAGACTATCTATATGAACTACAAGAATTCTTGAAAGATAAGAAATTCGGTATCATCGTGATTTCGAAATCGGGCACAACTACCGAGCCGGCAATTGCGTTCCGCGTGCTTAAAGAACAACTCGAATCGCAACTTGGCAAAGCAGAAGCGTCAAAACGTATCATAGCAATTACGGATGCAAAACGTGGTGCACTTCGTCAGCTTGCAACGGAAGAAGGTTACAAGACATTTGTTATTGAGGACAATGTAGGAGGACGATTCTCAGTTCTTACACCCGTAGGATTGCTCCCCATTGCAGTAGCAGGTTTTGATATCAAAGCATTGATGGAGGGCGCGATTGAAATGGAGAAAGCAACTGTAGCTGCCGATGACAATAACCCCGCATTCCTTTATGCAACAACACGTAATGCTCTTTACAACGCAGGAAAGAAAATTGAAATTCTTGTAAACTACAATCCCAAACTTCACTATTTCGGTGAATGGTGGAAGCAGCTTTACGGCGAAAGCGAGGGTAAGGATAAGAAGGGCATTTTCCCCGCGGCTGTAGATAACTCAACCGACTTGCACTCAATGGGTCAGTGGATTCAAGATGGTGAACGTACAATTTTTGAAACTGTTATCTCAGTAGAAAATCAAAAATACACATTGACTATCCCTTCAGATGAAGCTAACCTTGACGGCTTGAACTACATTGCCGGCAAGCGTGTAGACCAAGTGAACAAGATGGCAGAACTCGGTACGCGTATCGCACACGTAGATGGTGGCGTGCCCAACTTGCTCATCACAATCCCCGCCCTCGAAGAACGTTACCTCGGTCAGTTGATTTACTTCTTTGAAAAGGGTTGCGGTATCAGTGGCTATATCCTTGATGTGAATCCGTTCAATCAACCCGGTGTAGAGGACTACAAGCGCAACATGTTTGCATTGCTTGAAAAACCGGGCTACGAAAAAGAAACAGAAGCAATCAAAGCACGTCTCTAATTCGAATATATAGGATAAGGAATCGGGATCGCCAATGGTGATTCCGATTTTTTGTCGCGTTTGTTTAAAGCAATAAAGTTTGCCATTAGGAAAATATATAGTAGGATGATGTAAAAAAAATAAAAAAATATTGCGACCGCGTGAACTTTATTTTCTCGCGGTCGTTTTACATATACATAGCAGAATTACTTTTTCCATTGCAAGAAATGTGATAATGATTGGTTTATAGCATTGGGGCTTCCGTGAGGCGGCCCCTTTCTATGTTTGAGAGAATTCAAAGTTAACGTAAAAATTAAGTGCTGCCACTTGCCGCCGGTTTTATTGTCGTGCAAGTGACAGCCCTTAATTAAAAGATTGTAAAATAGTTATCGTGTGATATTATTCGAGGATAAGAATTTGTCGGGGAGACATGGAGATGGTGTCTCCGATGACAATTATGTTTCCTGAGATTAAGTCGCTACGAGTGGAGCCAATGGGCAGAACTTCGGCTGTCTGTTTAGATAGCATAGAAGCTTCGCGGTCGTTTCCGTTGAGTAATATAACGACATCATTTCCATTGTCAGCTTTCCGTTGATAGACGTAAATGCCGTCTTGAGGCACAAAGTGCTTAAGCGAGCCGGATTTTACGGCATCGCAAGATTTTCTCCAGTTAAGCAGTTTTGCAAGGAAATCCCAAGCTTCGTTTTGCATCGGAGTTCGTCCCTCGCGCGAGAAAGCATTAGCTGCATCGCCGGGAAATCCACCGGGGAAGTCGCGTCGCACGTTGGAATCGCCATTTTTAGTGTCGCCGCTCATTAAAATTTCGGTTCCGTAGTAGATTTGCGGAATACCGCGAGTGGTGAGCAAGAAAGTTTGAGCCTGTTTCCATTTAGCCAAGTCGGCGGGCTGTTCAAGGAGCCAACGGGCAGTGTCGTGGTTGTCCAAGAAGGTGAGGATATTAGAGGGGTTGGCATATAAGAAGTCGGTGGAGAGTAGTTCCCATAGTTTGTTAAGAGCACCATCGGTGTCGAACGCTTCTTGACAAGCTAACATCAGAGGGAAGTCCATTACTGTTGGGAGTTGAGGATCACCGTGAACATTAACTTTAGACCCTTTTTGCCAAAAAGCCGGTCCCCCTATACCTGCAGTCCAACATTCGCCGACAATATTCATGTTGGGAAATTCGTCGATAACGGCTTTACACCATTTTGCCATGGCCATCATGTCGGCATAGGGGTGGGTATCCATGCGAATTCCGTCAATGCAGGATTCTTCAATCCACCATATAGAGTTCTGAGTCAAATATTTCCAGACGTGAGGATTCCGTTGATTAAAGTCGGGCATGGAACGAACGAACCACCCGTTGACCGTCAGGTCGCGGTCGTAGTCGGAAGCGTAGGGGTCGGCAACGGTGTTTGTGCGGAAGTTGGTTTGCGTATAATTCGCCGGGTAGTTGAACCAATCTCGAGCCGGCATATCTTTTTGCCAAGGGTGGTTAGACCCGCAATGGTTGAAAATCATATCCATTACGACTTTCAGTCCTCGAGAGTGGGCATCGTCAATAAAGTCGTTATATTCTTTGTTTGTGCCAAATCGGCGGTCGATAGCGTAGTAATCGGTTGTGGAGTAGCCGTGATAAGACCCGCCGGGCATATCGTTTTCAAGAACGGGGTTTACCCAAATTGCAGTGACTCCGAGGGATTCAATATAGCCTAAATGGTCGCGGAGACCGGCGATATTCCCTCCATGTCGACCGTGGCGAGCACGATTGGCATCGATAGGAAATTCGAGACCTTCGGTAGTCGAATTTCCTTCCCCTTGAGCGAAGCGGTCGGGCATTACCAAATAGAGCACGTCGGCAGCAGAAAAACCTTGATGCTCTTCGGGCTTCATTGAGCGAGCATTTAGCGAATATTCAATGGCGGTAGTATTTTTCCCATCGGAGAATGAGATTGGCACCGCTCCGGGAGCGGTGGAGTCGTCGATAGTGAGATAAACTAATTTGTAATTTTTGCTTTCCAGAGTAGGCTGGTCGATAATATTAACTCCCGCGTAATCGATTGTGGCGGTGGTAGATGCAATATCCGGACCACTAATGAGCAATTGAAGAGTGTCGCAATGCATGCCAACCCACCAATGCGGAGGATCGATGCGCTTTATCTCCGGATTAAGAGCATTAGCCGAAGTAGCGGCTATAAACAAAGCGAAAAAGACAGGAATAAGTCGTTTCATCATGTTATAGGTTTAAGGATATGTAAATTATAGATGAGCAAATATAATGAAAAATATGGATTTTTTAAAGCAGAAAAATAAATATAAAAAATGTTTCAAAAAATGATACAATTTTACATTATATGGGATATGAGGAAATAGTTTGTAAGGAATTTGCAAAAAATGGCGCAAAATTGATATTTAACAAATCGATTTGCTTATAAATTTGCAAAAAAATCAAATCACAAACTATATTCATTAAATACAATTCGATAGTATCAGCAAAATTATCGAGTGTTTTTGAGTTAACAAATCAGGTTAAAGTTGTAATGTATAATCAAGGTTTATGACTCGGTCGCAAATGTCGTGAGATAGGCTGAGTTGAAAAAACGACGTGAGTCGGCAATTAAGATTTGGTCAAAATGGTATGACCTCATGATTTAAGGTAGAAGATTGTATGCGACGTGAGTCGAATGCATGATTGTGGCGGAAGGAATAACCTTCCTTTATACCAATCTTGAAATATTTTAGAGTGAAGAGAGTTTTCGAGAAAAGGAAAGCTCTCTTCTGTTTTGCTAAAAATTCTTTAATAGTTGTTCAGTTGGATATAAATATGTATATTTGCTTCATAGTTAAGGTGGTTAAATCGGGAGGTGTTAAGAAAGAGAAAAACTAATAAAACAACCCGAAGAAATCCAAAATAAACGATAAAAGACTAACTCAATAACTAAAAATATGAAAATTAAATCCATTATTATGCTTTCAGCAGCCGGAGCGTTGGTGCTTACCGGTTGCTCAAAAAAACTCAATCAGTTTAGTGCTGATTATTTCGATGTAAATCCGGAGCCGTTGGAGGTGGTTGGACAGCGTGTTCCAGCTACTATTACCGGTCATATACCGGCTAAATTTTTCGTTAAGAATGCAGAAGTTACAGTAACTCCATACTTGACATTCAATGGCGAAGAAGTGGCGTCTCAATCATACAGATTCCAAGGGGAAAAGGTAAGAGGAAATAATCCAGTAATATCATATGAGCAGGGTGGAACAGTCACCATTCCGGTAGTGTTTAACTATCAGCCGGATATGAAAGTTAGCGAGTTGGAATTGGCATTTAATGTCACCCAAGGCAATAAGCAATATGTGTTGCCTCGCGTGAAGGTCGCAAATGGAGTGATTGCGACAGCAGCACTCGCTGATGCATCGACTATAGATGCCGCTATCGCCCCTGATGCGTTCCAACGTATCATCAATGAGAAATATGCAGCCGATATTCGCTTCCTTATCAATCAGTCAAATCTTCGTCAAAGCGAATTGGATTCAGATGGAGTGAAGGCTCTCAACCAAGAAATTCTCTCAGCAAATGCCGCTGAAGACCGTCAGATTGAGGAAATTAATATTTCTTCATACGCTTCGCCTGAAGGAGCTGTTGACTTGAATACACGCTTGGCAGAAAATCGTGAGAAGGCTACTACCGATTATCTCCGCAAGCAATTAGCAAAGGACAATGTGACAGAATTTGGCGAACTTACCGCTCAATTCACAGCTGAGGACTGGGAAGGATTTCAACAACTCGTAGCATCATCGGATATCGCAGATAAGGAACTTATCCTCAATGTTCTATCACGCTTCAAAGACCCCGAAGAACGCGAGCAACAAATCCGTAATCTTTCATCAATTTTCGATCAACTTGCAGACCAAATTCTTCCGCAGTTGCGTAAATCACGTATCACAGCATCGATTAATATCATAGGCAAGAGCGATGAGGAAATTCAACAGATTTACAAATCAAATCCCATGTCGCTTTCAGTTGACGAAATCCTTTATGCTGCAACTTTGACTGAAGATAAAGCTGAAAAACTCGATATCTATAAGACCGCTACCGCAGTATATCCCAATGATTATCGCACATTCAATGACTTGGGTGTAATGCAATATGCAACCGGAGATTACAATGGCGCAAAAGCCAGCTTTGCAGCGGCATCACGCCTTAACCCGTCGGCCACCGAGCCCCAAATGAACCTTGGTCTTGTTGCCCTTGTGAATAAGGATTTCCGTCAGGCTAATCAGAAATTCGGTAATGCAGCAGGTTTGGAAGAACTTGGCGGAGCTCTCGGTACATATTATATCATGACCGGAGATAACTCAGCGGCTGTGAAAGCATTTGGTAATACCAAATCAAACAATGCCGCGCTTGCTCAAATTCTCACCAAAGATTACAGCAAAGCAAAATCAACACTTGCAGGAATCACCAATCCTGATGCTAATACATATTATCTTCTTGCAATTTTGGGCGCACGCACCAATAATGACCAAATGATAACAACAAATTTGCGTCAGGCTGCAAAACTCGATAAGAGCGTGATAGAGCGCGCGAAGAGCGACCTTGAATTTGCGAACTTCAATTTAGGCTCAATATTCTAATATTTTGCACGAGGCAAGGGGTGATTGAGCCCCCGTAGGATGTGAACAAATAGAAGAATTAATTGTAATATTTGGCAAAGCTGCGTCAATACGCAGCTTTGCCTTTTTGTATAAATAAAAAATGTAGAGAATTAGAATTGTAGGTGCCGGATGATAGCCGATATTTATTGATAACGAAATGAGCGAAAGGAGGCAATCTCAAAAACCCTTTTACGGCTAAGAAATATGTTGCAAAGCACAAAAAAATGGCTGAGTTTTTGGATATCAGCGATAAAATAGTTACTTTTGCACCTGTGTGTAGCTATGTGTCAATGCGCAAAAAAATTGACAAAGGTACAGTGATAATAGTTTTATACTTAATGGTAATGGTCTCGTGAGAAAAGACTCACTAATCATTGCCAAAATATTGGTACGAAAAGGCTTCGATAATTTACGCATCATGAAAAGACAAGACAAAACACAAATTTCTAAAATAGATTACAAATTATGAGCAAAGAAAAGAAATTCTTGACTTGCGACGGTAATCAGGCAGCAGCGCATATCTCGTATATGTTTAGCGAGGTAGCAGCTATCTATCCTATCACCCCATCATCAACAATGGCTGAATATGTTGACGAATGGGCAGCAGCCGGTCGCAAGAATATCTTTGGAGAGACTGTACTTGTACAGGAAATGCAATCTGAAGGAGGCGCTGCAGGCGCAGTACATGGTTCACTACAAGCAGGCGCGTTGACAACAACTTATACTGCATCACAGGGCTTGCTTTTGATGATTCCCAACATGTATAAGATTGCCGGCGAACAACTTCCTTGCGTATTCCACGTATCGGCACGTACACTCGCATCTCATGCACTTTCTATATTTGGCGACCACCAAGACGTAATGTCAGTTCGTCAAACAGGTTTTGCAATGCTTGCAGAAGGTTCAGTACAAGAAGTAATGGATCTCTCTGGTGTTGCTCACTTGGCAACAATCAAGAGCCGCATCCCCTTCGTTAACTTCTTCGATGGCTTCCGTACATCACACGAAATCCAAAAAATCGAAGTTATGGAACAAGAGGACCTCGCCCCCCTCTTGGACCATGAAGCGCTTGCCGACTTCCGCAATCGTGCCTTGACTCCCGATGCTCCCGTAGCACGTGGTATGGCAGAAAACAGCGACGTATTCTTCCAGCATCGCGAATCATGCAACAAGCAATATGAAGCAGTTGCAGAAATCGTAGAAGACTACATGAACAAGGTATCGGCAATTTGCGGTCGCAAATATGGCTTGTTCAACTATTATGGAGCTCCCGACGCTGAACGTGTGATTATCGCAATGGGTTCAGTGACTCAAGCGGCTCAAGAAGCAGTTGACCATTTGGTCGCAAACGGCGAAAAAGTAGGTTTGGTTTCAGTACACCTCTATCGTCCGTTCTCAGCTAAGCATTTCCTTGCAGCAGTTCCTGCATCGGCAAAACGAATCGCAGTTCTCGACCGAACAAAAGAACCCGGTGCAAACGGCGAACCTCTATATCTCGATGTTAAAGAATGCTTCTACGGCAGTGCAGATGCACCCCTTATCGTAGGTGGACGCTACGGTTTGGCATCGAAAGATACCACTCCCGCAATGATTATCTCAGTATACGACAATCTTGCACTCCCCACCCCTAAAGACCACTTCACTGTAGGTATCGTTGATGATGTTACATTTACATCACTTCCCCCGGTAGAAGAAATGGCATTGGGTGGCAAGAGCACATACGAAGCTAAATTCTATGGACTCGGAGCTGATGGTACAGTAGGTGCAAATAAGAACTCTGTGAAAATCATCGGTGATAACACCAACAAATATTGTCAAGCATATTTCGCTTACGACTCTAAGAAGTCGGGTGGTTTCACTTGCTCACACCTCCGTTTCGGTGACGATCCCATCCGCTCAACATATTTGGTGAATACCCCCAACTTTGTTGCATGTCACGTACAAGCTTATTTGAATATGTATGACGTGACTCGTGGTCTTCGCGATAACGGTACATTCCTTCTCAACACAATCTGGGAAGGTGAGGAGCTTGCAAAGAACCTCCCCAACAAGGTTAAGAAATATTTCGCTGACCACAACATCTCAGTTTACTATATCAATGCAACAAAGATTGCACAAGAAATCGGTCTTGGTAACCGTACCAACACTATTCTCCAAAGCGCATTCTTCCGCATCACAGAAGTAATCCCCGTAGACCTCGCTATCGAGCAGATGAAGAAATTCATCGTGAAATCATACGGCAAGAAAGGTCAGGATGTAGTAGACAAGAACTACGCAGCAGTTGACCGCGGTGGCGAATACAAACAACTCCCTATCGATGCTGCATGGTCAAATCTTGAAATGGAAGCAGCCGCTGCCAACGATGATCCCGCATTCATCAATAATATAGTACGTCCTATCAACGCACAAGATGGCGACCTTCTCAAGGTGAGCGATTTCGTGGGTATTGAAGATGGTACATGGCAACAGGGCACAGCGGCATACGAAAAACGTGGTGTTGCAGCATTTGTTCCGGAATGGATTGCTGACAACTGTATCCAATGTAATAAGTGTGCTTACGTTTGTCCTCACGCTGCAATCCGTCCGTTCGTGCTCGACGAAGCAGAAATGGCCGGCGCATCAATCAAGGCTGCACTCCCCGCTATCGGTAAGACATTTACAGGCATGAAGTTCGTTCAAGCAGTTGACGTTCTCGACTGTCTTGGTTGTGGCAACTGTGTTGACGTGTGTCCGGGTAAGAAGGGTGAAAAAGCGCTCGTAATGAAGCCGCTCGAAACTCAACTCGAAATGCAACCCGAATGGGATTACTGCGTTAAGCACGTGACTTCAAAACAGCATCTCGTTGACGTTAAGAGCAACGTGAAGAACAGTCAGTTCGCTACTCCGCTCTTTGAATTCTCAGGCGCATGCTCAGGTTGTGGTGAAACACCCTACGTGAAACTTATATCACAACTTTATGGCGACCACGAAATGGTGGCAAATGCAACAGGTTGCTCTTCAATCTATTCAGGTTCAGTACCATCAACACCCTACACTACCAATAAGCAAGGTCATGGTCCGGCATGGGCTAACTCACTCTTTGAGGATTTCGCAGAATTTGGTTTGGGTATGTCAATCGCCAACGAAAAGATGTTGGAGCGCCTCGAGAACAATATGAAGGCAGCTTTGGAATGTAGCAAATGCTCAGATGAAATCAAAGCTCTTGCATCTCAATGGCTCGAAAATCGCAATGACGCAGTTATCACACGCGAAGTTGCCGATAAGCTTGTTCCTCTTTGTGAGGCATGCGGTTGCGACATCTGCAAGAACATCGTAGCGCTTAAAGGCTTTATCGTGAAACGTTCACAATGGATTATCGCCGGCGACGGTGCTGCTTACGATATCGGTTTCGGTGGTCTTGACCATGTGCTTGCATCAGGAAAGAATGTAAACGTACTCGTACTCGATACTGAGGTATATTCTAACACCGGAGGTCAGTCATCAAAAGCAACTCCGCTCGGTGCAATCGCTAAATTTGCCGCATCAGGTAAGCGTATTCGCAAGAAAGACCTCGGTCTTATCGCTACAACTTATGGCTACGTATATGTAGCGCAAGTGGCTATGGGTGCCGACAACGCACAGACTCTCAAAGCAATCCGCGAAGCAGAAGCTTACGATGGTCCGTCAATCATCATTGCTTACTCTCCCTGTATCAACCACGGACTACGTGCCGGAATGGGTCACTCACAGATGGAGCAAGTTAAGGCTGTAGAATGTGGCTACTGGCACTTGTGGCGCTACAATCCCGCGCTCGAAGAAGAAGGTCAAAACCCCTTCACTCTCGACTCTAAAGAGCCGGCATGGGATAAATTTGAGGACTTCCTCAAGGGAGAAGTGCGCTATGCTTCAGTAATCAAGCAATATCCTGAAGAAGCTGCAGAACTCTTCGCAGCAGCTAAGGCTAATGCACGTTGGCGCTACAACAACTACCGTCGCCTTGCTCAACAGCAATGGGGCGTAGATCCTGAAGTAGCAGAATAATTTTAGGAAGGAATTTTATTAAATAAAATCCGATGAAAGTGGGCGTGACGTAAGTTGCGCCCATTTTATATTTGTATTAACAATAATTAAGATATAGATTGTGCTGCTCAGGCTGTCAATTGATAGATTTTGGTTAACTTTGGTTGTTATCCCAAGATAATATTAAGATGAAGCCGCAATATGATTACTTGATAGTAGGAGCCGGTCTGTTCGGAGCAGTTTTTGCCCATGAAGCACAAAAGCGTGGGCTTAAATGCCGTGTTGTAGAGCGTCGTGACCACGTAGGCGGCAACATTTATTGCGATACAATCGAGGGGATAAATGTCCATAAGTATGGTGCGCATATATTTCACACCAATAATAAGGTCGTGTGGGATTATGTCAATGAATTTGTTCGGTTTAACGGATTTGTAAATACCCCAATTGCCAATTATAAAGGGGAATTGTATAGTTTGCCGTTCAATATGAATACGTTTCGAGCGTTGTGGGGTGTTGATACCCCGGAGGAAGCGCGTGCTAAAATCGAGGAGCAAAGTGGCGAATTTTCGCATATTACAGAGCCTGCCAACCTCGAAGAACATGCCTTGGCACTTTGTGGACGCGATATTTATGAAAAATTGATTAAAGGTTACACCGAGAAGCAGTGGGGGCGTAGAGCCGTCGACCTCCCGGCATTTATCATTAAGCGGATTCCGTTGCGCTTCACTTACAATAATAATTATTACGATGATGCGTATCAGGGAATACCTATCGGGGGCTATAATAAGTTGATAGAAGCATTGTTGGAGGGGGTAGAGGTGGACCTCGCCACGGATTATTTGGCGCACCGCAATGAGTTGCGTCCGTTGTCCCAAAAGGTGCTTTTCACAGGGTGTATCGACCAATATTTCGACTATTGCTACGGGCGTTTGGAGTATCGGAGTTTGCGCTTTGAGACAATGCTTCTCGACTGCCCTGATTTCCAAGGGAATGCAGTGGTAAACTATACCGATTATGATGTGCCGTACACTCGCATCATAGAGCATAAACATTTTGACGCGGGCTGCCAACCCACCACTGTCATCACTCGCGAATATCCGGATAGTTATACTACGGGGAAAGAACCTTATTATCCCATCAACGATGCTCGCAACATGGAGTTGTATGAGCGTTATCGGGCGCTTGCTGCGGAAGATGCTACGGTGATATTCGGAGGTAGGCTCGGGATGTACACATATGCCGATATGGATGATACTATTGAAGCGGCATTAACGCTTTGTCGGCAAGAATTCAAATTGTAGTGTGATGTGAGGGCCGGGAGCCCCTCGCTCCATAGGCTGATGCAGTGGCAAGATATGAGGCGAAGGCTTTCCAACCTTCGGGGATGGGAGTTATAGTTGGGAGGTGATGTGAAGACGCGAAAACGAAGCGATTTCCAATCACCGGATGGCAACTGGAAATCGCTGAAAACTTTATCTATTTGCTGAAATTACTTGCTGACGAAGATGTAGTATTCGCCGGGTGCAAGTTTGGCAGGCAACTTGTCGGCAGCTCCTTTGAGATAGTTGAAGTTGTATACTTCGGCATTGGGAGCGTTTTTAGTGTAAACGATATCAGCCGGTTTGTTGCCAATATTGGCGAGGACCAACACGTTAGAGCCATCAACCGAGCGAGAGAAGATGTAGAGGTCGGGAGATGTGGTGAAGTAGCGCACCATCTTACCACCTTTGACCCCGGCTTGAAGTGCTTTCTCGTTGTGCTTTAGAGCATTGAGTGCTTGGTAGAATGAGAAGTATTCGTTGCGCGGCTCAAATGTGGGAGGAACATCTTTGATGAAGAATTCAAATGCGCGGTCCATTCCTGTTTCCTGTCCTGTATAGATAAGCGGCATACCGGGGAGAGTGTAAGAAAGGACTGCAAAAGCGTTGGTGAGATTGCCCAAGCGTTGGAATTCAGTGCCTTCCCATGAGTTGAGGTCGTGGTTGGTGATCATATTCATGAGATATGAGTCCTGAGCGAAATCGCGATCCTGCATTTCGAGCAATCGGTCGATAGCACTTGCGTGAGAGTGGTTGAGGGGGTTGTTGTCAAACGTACGTTGTCCGGCAGTTGCTGCAATGTCGTTGAACACATCTTTCATGGGCCAGTTGTAAGCCATGTTGAAAGCGTGCTCCACGAGGTCGGGTTCCGAAGCTTCGGCGAGCATGAAAATGCCCCCTTCTTTAGCGGCATCAAGTCGCGGACGAGCTTCATTCCAGAAGTCGGTGGGTACTTGCATCGCCACGTCGCAACGGAATCCGTCGATATCGGCTTCTGTAATCCAATATTTCATGGCGTCAATCATTCCTTCACGCATTTCGCGGTTGGAGTAGTCAAATTTGTAAACGTCTGTCCAGTCGAAAGGTCCAAACATTTTGCCGTTTTCATCGAGAGCATACCAGTCGGGGTGTTGTTCAACCCAAGGGTTGTCGCAACCTGAGTGGTTGGGCACCCAGTCGATGATTACTTTAAGTCCATATTCGTGGGCTTTGTTGACAAATTCTTTGAATTGCTTCATATTCCCAAGTTCGGGGTTGACAGCTTTGTAGTCTTTAACTGCGTAGTAGCTACCTAATCCACCTTTACGGTTGAGTTCCGAAATGGGGTGAATAGGCATGAGCCAAAGGATGTCGACTCCAAGTTCTTTGAGTCGTGGCAACTGGTCGCATAGCTCGGGGAGTGTACCTCCCGGTGTGATTTGGCGCCAGTTTACTTCGTAGATTACTGCGTTGCGGCTCCATTCAGGTTGAGTGAGAGTGGTTGGAGCAGCAGCTTTAGTGCTGAAGAAAGAGCCGAAAAGTCCGGCAATTACTGCGAAAATTGATAATCGTTTCATTTTGTTTCAAGTTGTATTATATAATCAATGTTTTGTGGAATTTCTTCAAGGTGCAAGATTACAGTGTTCTCTTTACGGTTTTGGGTGAATTTCACCGGTTTACCTCCATCGAAAGTGACAGCTTTTTTCACTTTTGCCGACATGGGAAGAGTGATGTCGGTTGATTCGGGAGTCATGATGTGGACATAAAGTTTGTCCCCATTTCGAGTTGAAGTGCCCCAAGATTGAGCGGGGAAATCACCTTCAGTAGTGCCGTAGATAGTTTCACCATATTTGTTAAGCCATTCGCCGATGCCGTTGAGACGGTCAATAGCGTCGGCGGGTAGTTCACCGTTGGGTTGCGGACCAACATTGAGCAAAAGGTTTGCGCCCATGCCGGCAGTTCTGATGAGGTAGCGCACGAGTTCGGTTACGCTCTTATATCCTGTGTCGGTCACAGAGTAGCCCCAGTTGCCGTTTATAGTGTTGCAAGTTTCGAGAGGTAGCGGGCTGATAGTCTGGTCGCCTGAGAAACCGGCGGTGTTTTCGCCGGGGAAGTCGCGTTCGAAAATTTGGAAGTCTTCGCCGGGATAAGCTGCTTTGTGATGATTGTTACCAATCATGCAGGCAGGTTGAAGCGAGTGGATAAGCTCATATTGCTCTTTCAGGCGCCAATCAAAGTCCTCTTTGTCGGGGTCGTGGTCCCACATGCCGTCAAACCAAATAGCACCGATAGGACCATAATTGGTGAGAAGCTCGGTGAGCTGCGCGTTCATGAAATTATAGTATGTATCCCAATCAAATTTTTGAGGGTCGCGCCCGGTATTGGCTCCCGACCATCCTTGGGGATAAGCGGGGTGAGTCCAGTCGAGATGTGAATAATAGAACCCGAGCACAATCCCTTGTCGAGCACATTCGTCGGCAAGCTCTTTGATGATGTCACGCCCGAAGGGGGTGCCGTCAACAATGTTGTAGGGAGATTGCTTTGTGCCGAACATTGAAAATCCGTCGTGGTGACGAGATGTGATGGTGATATATTTTGCGCCTGAGTTTTTGATGGCAGTTACCCATTCTTTGGCATCGAAGTAGGCGGGATAGAATCCGCTAGCAGCTTTGGCATATTCAACTGCTTTAGGTCCATTATTGAGATACCATTCTCCTTGACCGAACATGCTGTAGATGCCCCAATGGATAAAGATGCCGAAGCGGTCGTGGGAGTAGCGCTTGCGTGCTTCAATATTTTCGGGCGCAGGAGTGTAAGTGTAAGTAGTTGTTTCTGCAATAGAGTTAAAGGATAATACACCAAGTAGCACCCCTACTGCTAATGCCTTTAATTTCATGTGTAAAAGAGTTTTTGTCGGTTTGTTAATAAGTGAACTATGACAGCCCGTCGATTTTGACGCGGTCTGTCATAGTTTAATCTGTAAAATTATTTACGTTCTTTTACGAAGAAAACCTCGGTGGGATAGTGGTCGGAGTAACCATTTAGCCATACTCCGGCAGAGAAGGTACGACGCGGATAGCCTTGGCGTTGTCCTTCAGTGTCGCGGAGGAATTCGAAGTTATTTACTTTGGCATTGTTGTAGTAGACGTCGGCGCCATTGCGTTTGAGCATAGTTCCGCTCACGATGATTTGGTCAAAAAGGTTCCATTGACCTTTGTAGGCGAGTGTTCCAATACCTTTGTCGAGGATTTTCCACCAAGGGTTGTAGAAGCCGTGGGGTTCCACATCTTCAATGTTTTTCTTTCCACCAAGCACTTCGGCACATGATTTGTCTTGCGGGTCGTCGTTAAGGTCGCCCATGACGATAACACCTTGATTGGGACGAATAGTCCAAAGAGAGTCGGCAATTTGCTTTGAGAGAGCAGCTGCGGCTTCGCGGAGGTAGGATGATTGCTCTTGTCCGCCAAGACGAGAGGGCCAGTGGTTCACGATAACAGAAACGGTGTCGCCACCGAGAATGCCGGTGACACACATTTGGTCGCGGGTGCGGAACGATTCGTAGTTTGGTATTTTTAATGTGTGGTTGGTGACGTCGAGGAATCGGAATTGACGTGGGTTGTAAAGGCAGCTCACGTCGATACCGCGACGGTCGGGAGAATCGTGGTGAATGACTTGAAGATTCCAAGTCTGACGTCCTTGTTCGCGTAGTTTATTGTCGACAGCTTTTACCAAATCGTCGAGCACTGTTTTATTCTCAATTTCCGAAACGCCGATGATGGCCGGACCGTTGGGTGTAGCGGGTGAAGTCATCTGAGTTATGACATCGGCCATGTTGCTTATTTTAGCCCAATATTTTACACCGTTCCATTGGCGTGAGCCGGCGGGAGAAAATTCAAGGTCGTAGGTGCCGTTGCTGTTGATAGTGTCGAAAAGGTTTTCAAGGTTGTAGAACGCTACGCCATACACTTGCACTTGGCGTTTGCCATTGTTCTTGTTTTCTTTCGCGCCCAGTGTCAGTAAGCAGAGTAGGACTACGGTGGGGATTAAAAATAGACGTTTCATCATATTGAATCTGTTTAATGTTTTTTCGTTTGTCCTGATAAGTGGTTTGTAAAGTTAAGAATAGTTTTAAATTTCAACAAAATTTACCTGATAAATTTTGTTATTTCCCTGCTACGGACGATGTGAGGGCTGGTAAGCCCTCAGTCCATAGGCTGATGCAGTGGCAAGATATGGAGCGAAGGCTTTCCAGCATTCGAAATGATAGTTATAGTTTGGGAGGTGCTGTGAGGGCTGGTAAGCCCTCAGCCCATAGGCTGACGCGGTGGCAAGATATGGAGCGAAGGCCTACCGGCCTTCGGAATGATAGTTATAGTTGAGACGATGTGAGGGCCGGAGCCCTCAGTCCATAGATGCCCCTCACTCCGTATAAATATAATCCCCTGCGCCTATGAGTGGCGCGGGGGATATGATTGACGATTGGAACAACAGATGAAAGTGGGTTAGAACGAACCTAATATTATGCTATTGGCTTCGTCTATTATTTTAGTGTCCAACGATGCCAAATAGATGCGAGTAGTGGACTCGGAACCGTGCCCCATCCCCTCACTGATGACGGTGATTGGTATGTTTTTACTCTTGGCGATACTTGCCCATGAGTGGCGTGCCACATACATTGTCAGAGGAAAAGGGAGTTGCAATTCCTGTCCTATGATTTTTAAATATTGGTTTATTTTATGGGCGGCGTTGATATATTGTCGACGATGATTGATTTTGCTTAACGGATTGATGATTGGAAGCAGAAACTCGGAATTCTGAGTATCGTATTTATCGACAATTTCTTGCATGCATTTTTCCCATCTGATAAATAACTGTTGGCCTGTTTTTAGTCGGCGGTAAGAGAGTGTGCCATTGGATAAATTCTCTTTTTTAAGGAATGCCATATCAACAAAAGCCATACCTCGCGTGTAGAATGAGAAGAGAAACATATCGCGAGCAAATTCACAAGTGGGATTAAGCGAGAACGACATTTGCTTGATGTGCCTTAGTTTCGGAAGCGAGATGGCACGTTTGAGCGTCTTGTCGATGCCGGTGTAGACATTGCGAAAGGGGTGTCGTTGGGTTGTCAACTTCAGGTCCACAGCTCTATTGTAGACGGCCCGCAGATTGCGCATATAAAAAGAAGTTGAATTTGGACAAAGATTGTTATGTTGTAAAAATGCTTCATAGGCAACCATCAAATCTGTGGTAATTTCAGAAAATTTTACGTCTTGGTTATGTCTGAATCGGCGAAAGCTCCGCAGCGTTGCGGAATAGGTTTCCGAAGTGCGAAATTTTCCGATAGATTTAAGTTTGGCTATCACCTCGGTCATGAATACAAAAAGGGATTTGTAGGATTTGTTTAAAGATCCCTCTAATCTAATTTTTTCCATTGTTGTGTAATAATTGTGTTTTTTTAATTAATAATCTTAGTCGGTAGGACTTATTCCAACTTTTTAAATAAATGATACTGTCTTCCTATCGTCAATATTAAAAGGTCACGTACAAGTAATAACGAAATATAAGTATGAATTATTTGAAAGGGAAAGGTGACCGTATCATCGCGACACTGTCACCTCGGAAATTATTACTTATCTGGATTATATTATGTGACCAATAGTATCTTCACGATATTCTTTGGTCGGAAGAAGAACCAATATTTAAGTCCTATGATGTTGTATTTATTAAATTCGGAATTAACTTTGATAGGTTAGTTCCTGTCAGATTAGTCTATTTAATTAATAGCTTCAACTTCATTAATCGTTGAGTAATCGAAAAATTAATATTTTTCGATATAGTCCATTTGTGGAGAGTTAGTGAATTCTTCGTCGATTACGAGGTTGAATTCAGCCGGGCTTGTCAAGAGCCAACCTACGATGTTGGTACGATAGTTACGCTGAACGGGAATGTTTTCAAATTCAGTAACAGGGCTGTTGGTTTTGCCGTCGGCAGTTTGCCAAGTGAATTTGATGTTGGTCAACGATTTGGGAGTACCCTTGTCGCCAACGAGGATGTAGTTCAACGCCAAGTATTTGAATTTTTCGTCTGCAGTGATAGTACTGTCACGATTCATATCAACGTCCAACTCCTGAGTGGGAATAGCGTTGAGCGCGAAAGTCATTTCAGCGGATTGACCGACAACAGCATCGTCGTAAGCGCTAAATGCGGAGTAAACGTCGCTTACAGTTACAGCAGAGTTAGTAACTACGACACCCGATTTTCGTGCTGCTTCAATATCGTCGGGATAAGCGCCGAGGTTGAGTTGAGCGAACGGACGATAAAGTGTTACAGTTTCTTTGATAGCAGCGTTGGTAGGAGTGATGTCGAATTTAGCAGTGAAAGCATCGCGACCTTCAACATTGGATGCTTGGTTGCCGAGCACTTTGATGTTTTTCATGTCGGTTACATCATAAGCGTTGGTATCTTTGTCGTAGGCGAAGAAAGCTACACGATAAGCCTGACCTTTAGCCAAACGGATTTGGTATTGAGCAGCCTTGTTTACGATTGTAAGGTTTTGACGCAAATCGATTAATTCCTCACCGTTAGCGTCGAACACGGCGCAAGTTACTTGGTCAACGGTAGTGCCGTCGCCTACAGCACGCGAAAGAATACCCTCGGGAGTTTCGATGGTAAAAGTAGCATCAACTAAATCGCCCTCCGACACTGAATTCAAATCGTCTTGAGAGCAAGAGGTTGCAGCAAATACGCCTGCCACTGCAAGCATACTTCTAAATAGACACTTAGTTTTCATCTAAGGTTAAATAATTTGTATGATATAGATTTGAAAAGTAATTGCCGGTCGGGGGGATTTTATCCCCCCCGACCTCGGCAACTACAATTATGTTGTTATGGTTTTCTACGACCAACAATGTCATTGTTGATATTAGCGCCGGTGCAATCGCCAAGAGCGCTTACTACTACATTTTCAGCAGAGCAGCCTTCAACCGGATTCGAATCAGTGGCCATACCTGCTATCTGACCAGCATCGCGACCGGCTTTCACTGTGCCGTCCTTAGCAGTACAACCTATTACAGAACCACTGTTAATGTAACCAACAATCATAGCTGCTTTGTCGCCACAAGCCTCGCCGTTGGCATGTGAGCATACTACGTGAGAATTGGTGACGTGGCAATTTTGGATTGTACCTGTCAAGTAACCGCAAATTACGGCTGTCCAGTGGTGTCCATTAACAGTTGCGTTATCAACATTCAAGTTTTTGATCACAGCATCTCCTGCGTCAACGAATCCGAAAAGACCGGCAGCATAGTTTGCGCCTTCCCCATAAGTGGGGTTAGGAGTGATAGTGAAGTTGCTGATAGTGTGACCTTGACCGTCGAAAGACCCGGTGAAATGAATTGCAACGCCATTGCCTCCTGTTTGACCAATTGGTTCCCAATTCATACCTTCCAAGTCTATATCAGCAGTCAATTTGATAGTTTTGCCACCAAAACTGTTGCCGTCTACATTAACAGCTTTTTGGAAATCGATTAATTCATCTTTTGTTCCAATCTTAACAACATTAGCGGGATCTTCTTCTACGCTGTTGTTGGTCGCTACAAATGTGAATGTAGAAACATCAGTGTCAGTTTCATACATGTAGTTACCTTGGTCTCCGGCTTGGCAACCAATGAATGAGCTATTCTTAATAGTTACGGTAGTTTCGGGATTCAATGTGCCGATAGCAATACCCGGTTTCTCAGAATGAGGACCGAATTCGCAAGCATCAACAGTAACAACTGCTATTTCAGAGCCGTAAGCTTCGTGCATCTTCAATCCACGAGTACCTTGGAATTTACAGTTAGTGAAAGTGGTAGTGCCGTCGCTAATCCAAACGCCATATTCGCTACTTCTTTCAGTGATGAATGTACAGTTTGTGAATGTAGCGTTGAGATCGTTTTCATTATTCTCTTTTTGGAGCTGGATACCTCCCTTGAATGTTACGTTGTTGAATTCAAGATTTCCGGCAAATTCAAGATAGGTAAATTCCCAAGCGTTTTCTGCATATGATGCAGAATTGTCTACAACTGTGATGTTTTTGAAAATAAGTTTAGCACCGTTTGCTGCACGAAGTGAACCAACACCTGTTCCGTCAACAATTATTACGCTATTTTCGCCTTCACCTTCGATAGTAACAGTTTCTGTTGCATTGTTAGTTGCTGTTACGAGAGGAGTAGAACCATGACTGCCACCGGTAGTCCAAGAAACATAATTGTTGGCAGGAACTTTGATGATGGCATCCTTAAGTTCATTGTCGTTAATGTTGGTAAACACCTCTTCCAATTTTGCAGGATTTGCTTCAGTGCCACCAACGTACATAATATTGTAGTCATCTTCGGGAGAGTTGGTAAACTCGTCGTCGATTACGATATTGAATTCAGCGGGGTTAGTCAAAAGCCAACCTACGATGTTGGTACGATAGTTGCGCTGAACGGGAA
>CAYWXG010000042.1:0-23841 GCA_964462445.1 uncultured Barnesiella sp.
TTGATACCCAAATAGTTGGTTTGCCTATAATGTAATTGCTAATTTGCGATAAGAGCATATTTCTATATATGAGAAAAGATGAAAAAATAGCAATAGTAAGGATTTTGTCAGATTTAATTAAAGCTGATAGCATAATTGATTCTGGCGAAATAAACCAATATATGTTATTGCGAAATAAGTATTCTATTGAGGATAATATTGAAATATCAGCAACACAAATAACATTTGCTGACGCTATTAAAGTTTTATCTAAGTCAGATGAAATTTTAAGGTAAGAACTCTTTTAGTCTGTCATCATATGGGAATTGACTAGGTTCTTCCATTTCAGCAAAAGGATTTGAAAGTAACTATTGATTCATCATATTATGACAGAGAAGAAACAGAATCTGAATATGAACAGAGAGATTATTATAGCAAAACTTATAGAAATATATCGGGAGAATCAGGAAATTTGTAATGAAGCTATTGAGTCAAAATGTGATGATTATGAAAGAAATGCGATAGCCTCGAAGGATTTTGGAAACACAATCCAGAGTTCTCCATTATATTGGAAGTCTAAGATGTACCCATTCCAACTTTTTGGATTCGAATATATACCAGAAAATAATACAATCTTTGCATTAGCATCATGTTATCTAACTGGACCACCTGATACTTATTACATAGCTATAGATGAATTACCTAATTCTATACTAATTGCGGCATTGAATATAATAGAAACATTAAATAATACAAATATGTCACAAATTAAGAACTACACAGGCTTGACCGATAAAGAAGTATTGGAGAGCCGCAGCAAAAACGGTGTGAATATTCTCACGCCTCCCGAACAAGACTCTTGGTGGAAAGAATTTTTTGAAAAGTTTTCTGATCCTCTGATTATCATTCTATTGGTTGCAGGTGTGCTTTCAATAGGAATCTCGTTGTATGAATTTTTAGGGTTAGGTCAAGACTGGAAAGTATTCTTTGAACCAATTGGTATTTTTGTTGCAATACTCTTAGCAACAGGATTGGCATTCATTTTTGAACAAAAAGCTAATAAGGCATTTAAGATTCTTAATCAAGTAAATGATGACGAAGCTGTAGAAGTTATGAGAAACGGGGCGATGACTTCAATACCCCGTAAAGATGTAGTTGTCGGAGATATTGTTATTTTAAACACTGGAGATGAGATTCCTGCAGATGGCGAATTGCTTGATGCCGTAACTATGAGTGTAGACGAATCGACTCTTACAGGTGAACCAATGTGCCGCAAAACTATTGATCCAACTCAATTTGACTCAGAGGCAACCTATCCTTCTAATCATGTGTTGCGAGGAACTAAAGTCATGGAAGGTCATGGCGTGATGAGAGTTCTTAAAGTAGGTGATGCAACAGAAATGGGTAGGGTGTTTGAAGAAGCACAAATTGATGACTCCGTTAAGACTCCTCTAAATGAACAATTGGATGGCCTTGCTGATTGGATTACAAATGTAAGTTATGGATTTGCCGGACTCATTATAGTTGGGCAATTAATACATTTTCTTGGTTGGAGTAATTGGCAAGCATGGCTATTAGCTATACCTGTTGTGCTATTCTTTTGGCTTGTTATAAAGAAATTTGAAGATTGGGCAAAATTCAAATGTATTCTGACTATTGTCGGATTCTTCTTGCTATTCTTCGGAATGGTTATATGGGCATTTGATATGATTAATCCGGGGGCTGATAGTGTCGCTTGGTCATTATTGCTTGGCCATGCATTGAAGACCTTGATGGTAGCTGTAACACTTATTGTTGTGGCAGTTCCTGAAGGTTTGCCAATGGCTGTAACCCTATCTTTGGCTTACTCAATGAGTCGCATGCTTAAGACTAACAATCTTGTTCGTAAAATGCATGCATGCGAAACGATGGGAGCAACTACAGTTATCTGTACTGATAAAACAGGTACTTTGACTCAAAACCAGATGCAGGTTTATAAAAACGACTTCTTTGGAAATCCTTCAAATGAGATTTTGTATGAAGGTATTGCTGTAAACTCAACTGCACAACTTGATTTGACTGGAGACAAAGCGCAAGTTTTGGGTAATCCAACAGAGGGAGCTCTATTGCTATGGCTTAAAGATCAAGGCGCAAACTATGCAGACCTACGAAACAGAGTGTCTCGCATAGAAGAATTGCCATTCTCTACTGAACGTAAATATATGGCGACAGTGGTAAAATCGGCAAATGGTAAAAAGATATTGTATGTAAAGGGTGCTCCTGAAATTATTTTTGCTATGTGCAAAAACACTGTTGGAGTTACAGCAAATTCAATCAATGCTCAATTATTAGAATATCAAAACCAAGCTATGCGTACTCTAGGTTTTGCATATCAAGAGCTATCAGAAAATGATGCAACGATTGAAGAAGGAAAAGTGGTTGCAAATAACTTAACATTTGTTGGTATTGTTGCAATTTCAGACCCTGTGCGTTTAGATGTTCCTAACGCTGTAGAAGAAGTAACTAGCGCAGGCATTAAGGTTAAAATAGTTACAGGAGATACTCCAGGCACCGCGAAAGAAATCGGTCGTCAAATTGGACTTTGGAATGATGCTGTAGATAACGAAAGGAATATTATTACAGGTCCTGAATTTGCAGAACTTTCTGATGAAAAGGTTAAGGAACGAGTAAAAGACTTGAAAATTATTGCAAGAGCTCGACCTATGGATAAAAAGCGTCTTGTAGAAACTCTTCAACTTAACAATGAGGTAGTCGCTGTAACTGGCGATGGCACAAATGACGCACCTGCTCTAAATGCAGCTCATGTTGGTCTTTCTATGGGTGATGGTACATCTGTAGCTAAAGAGGCTTCAGATATTACAATCATCGATAATTCATTTAGTAGTATCGGTCGCGCAGTAATGTGGGGTCGTTCGCTTTATAAGAATATCCAACGATTCTTATTGTTCCAACTTACTGTTAACGTAGCAGCATGTTTCCTTGTTCTTGTTGGTTCATTTATGGGAACAGAATCTCCATTAACAGTGACACAAATGCTATGGGTAAACCTTATCATGGATACCTTTGGCGCTATGGCTCTTGCGTCGCTTCCCCCATCTAAAAGTGTAATGAACGAAAAACCACGTAAACGTGAGTCTTCTATTTTGACAAAACCAATGTTGACTGAATTGCTTGGTGTTGGATTCTTTTTCTTTGCATTAACTATTGGTTTCTATTGGCTGTTTAATCATGCTGAAGTTACATCTGTTGCGCAAATGTTCCGAACCGCAATTGGTACTGCTTCCAAAATGACTCCTTATGAAGCTACCTTATTGTTCTCAATCTTTGTTTGGACACACTTCTGGTATATGTTTAACGCTCGCTGTTTTGAAACTGGAGAAAGTGTTTTCAAAGCTAAGATGAGCCATGGTTTTTGGACTATTGTTGGTATAATTGTTATCGGTCAATTATTCATCACTGAAATTGCATATGAATTCTTCAATGTAGAGCCAATGCTTCATACACTTGATTGGAAATTCAATCCTTCCGGGGCACTTGACTTCGCCATTATCTTTGTTACATCATCTTTAGTCCTTTGGATAAGAGAAATCTATCGAGCATTAAAATAGTAACTATCCAATGAGGCTGTGCCAAAATCTTTAATTTGACACAGCCTCATTAACTAATAATTTATTTTCAATATGAAAAATTGAAGTCTATATTTTCTCTAATCTTTTCATGTCTTTTTTTCATATTATCATGTAACTCTAATTCCAATTCAAGCACAAGGATTATCAAACAGCGATAAGACTCTATAATGAAACCTTGGAAATTCCTCAAACTGAAGGGGCTAAGCTTACCGATGCACAAATATATTCAAACTTGGGAATGGCACGCTCTTCTATCGGCAATTATCAACAAGCATACATCTATTTGCAAAAGTCCGTTAACATGGGGTTGCTTAATACAAGTATTCAAAGGGAACTAACTTGGCTAAGAATCAATGCAGGAATAAACTAATTCAATAAATAATTATGGCTAAAAAAACGAACACAGGGATACCCGGACTTAGTTTTTCGTGGAAAAGGGCTTTGGGTATTACTCAGGCAAAACGTAAATTCACCAATTCCACAGGAATTCCGACAACGAAATCGGGTATTGAAAGAAAATTCGGCTCAGCCATTATTAAGGCTATTTTTGGGAAATAATTTTTATAATATACTTTTGATGAATCGTTGAGTTCGGGTTGGCGTTTTTTGTTACTTCGGTGAACATTATTTAATACTCATTTAAGACAGATAGGTTTTGCTTTTCGTGGAGTAGCTGATTTGGTGGTGGGCTATTGGTTTCGCTGTCCGAGGGTTTCGCTACGCTCAACCCCCGGTTATTAACTCGGTCAAGCCTCGTTGAGCTAAAGGTTCCTATCGCTACGCTTTCCCGTGCTTCGCACGAAGTTGGTGGTGATTGTGAGGGCTGGTAAGCACTCACTCCATTGGGCTGACATGGCGGAACGACGAGAGGAAACAAATGTGAGGGCTGGTAAGCCCTCAGTTCATAGGGCAACCTTGCTCCATGGGCTGGCGCGGGATGGAGCGATGTGAGGAGATTCTACAAATGGGTTAGAGTATTTTTTCGATGAGGATGAGGGAGATGTCGTTGATGCCTTTGAATTGGCATGGGAGGAAGTCGGCTTCGGTGTAGCCGAGTTTTTGATATAGTCGACGTGCGGGGATGTCGATTTGCTGTGTGTCGAGTCGTAGTCGTGTGCAGCCGAGTTGGCGTGCCATTTCTTCATAGTATTTTATGAGTGCTGTTGCGTAGCCTCGATTAGCATGGTCGGGGTGGACTACGAGCGTGTGAACAATGAGTATTTTATCGTAGTTGTCGGGTTGACACCAACGTCCTTGAACGTATTCGGGTAGTGGGTTGTGATTGAATATTGCTGACGCTACAACTATGCCGTCGGTGTTTTCGAGTACGTAGAGGTCGCCAATCTCAACATGTTCTTCAGCCCACGATTTGGTGGGATACAGCTCACGGAACCATTTCATTTGGTATTTTCCTTGCTCGATTTGGTCGTGAATGGCGTTGTAGATATCGGTAATGGCTGGAATGTCGGCGGGGAGTCCTTTTCTGATTTTCATATTTCAACCGGCTTTTGCTCAATTATTTTAGGAAGAGCCACGCGGCTTGTGGTGTCTCGCCGAGAGGTAGGAACGAGGTGGAGGATATTCCCCACAAAAAGTTGGCTGTAATTTTGTCGGGTGCCTCGGGGTTGAGTGAGTTGTGTCTTACTCGGCCCTGACTGCTATGGATTATTGAGCCGCAGTCGTCGATTAGCAGTGCAACGTGGGTAATTCGTTTGGTCGTCGGGTTGCCGAAGAATGCGAGGTCGCCGGCTTTAAGTTGGCACCAATCGAGGATTTTGTTGCCCATAAGGGCTTGACGTGAGGCGTCGCGTTGAAGGAGTCGGCCATTGAGCCAATAGGCGACCCATGTCATACCGGAGCAATCCATTCCTTTGGGTGACATTCCTCCCCAGAGATATGGAGCTCCGAGGTTGTGGGTGGCGTAGGCGATGATATCGGAGATTGATAGTTGCTGACTGCTCCACGGGGATAGAGGCATCGCGGCATCGGTCGGGATATAGCCCTCACGATTGTCGGGGAGAATAACGTGGATTTTTGTTGAGTCGGATGGAGATTGAGCATTGACTTGGAGAATAGCTCCGGGTACGATGTCGGAAATTTGAGAGCCAAGAGAATCGGTAATGGCAATTTCTTTATGGTCGGTTACGATAACTCGGTCGGATGCACGCCATGCGTCGTATTGCTCAAGTGATAGAGGGTGGAGGGTGTTATTGATGATGTATCCTTCGTAACCATCGATAGTTTCAACAAGTGACCACTCCCCTTTCGATTCGAGGATTTTGACCGGAAATCCCATGAGTTGCTGAGTGACAAGTTCGCCGGAGTGGGAGGGTTTTGAACGCACATAGGCAGTGGAAATGTCGATGAGCGCGTAGGTGTCGGCCGCGGTTGCAATCATCATTGAGGAGATGAATGTTATGGCTGATAGTATGTAATGACGAATACTCATATCAATTTTTCGATGGGATAAACATAAGGGTTGAAAAAGAAAACCATGAAATAGCAGAAATTGCGCGCTATCTCATGGTTTTATATTTTAGAGGGGATTATCGCGCGGTGATTTCGCTGATAACGTCCTTGATTTGATTTACGAGAATGTTGGCTCTATCGACATTTGCAGCTTCGGCATAGATGCGGATAATCGGTTCGGTGTTTGATTTTCGCAAATGTACCCACGAGTCGGCAAAGTCGATTTTCACGCCGTCGATATCGGTGATTTGCTCGGCAGCAAAACGCTCTTTCACTGAGGCGAGAATTGCATCAACATCGATTTCGGGAGTTAGTTCTATTTTGTTTTTAACTATATCGTATTGGGGATATGTGGCTTTGAGTTCTGTCACTTTCTTTCCGCTTTTAGCAAGCAAAGTGAGGAATATTGCGACTCCGACCAAAGCATCACGACCATAGTGAGCTTCGGGATAAATTACACCACCATTACCTTCTCCACCGATAACTGCACCGGTTTCTTTCATTTTGGTAACGACGTTAACTTCACCAACAGCAGCTGCGGAATAATTGCAACCGTGACGGCGAGTGACATCGCGCAAAGCACGTGATGAGCTGAGATTGGAAACGGTAGCTCCGGGTGTGTGGCTTAGGATATAGTCGGCAACGGCAACGAGGGTGTATTCTTCGACAAACATTTCGCCATTTTCCATTACGATAGCCAAGCGGTCGACGTCGGGGTCGACAACAAAACCAACATCGGCTTTTTCTGAGCGCATAAGTGCAGAAATGTCGGTGAGGTTTTCGGGTATTGGCTCCGGAGTATGGGCAAAATGCCCGGAAGCTTCGCAATTAAGTTTGATGATATTTTTCACTCCGAGAGCGTTGAGCAAACGAGGAATAATGATACCACCCACGGAGTTAACAGCATCAACGGCAACAGTGAAGTTGGCGTTGCGGATAGCGTCGACATCAACGATTGGGAGGTTGAGGACTTTTCGGATATGCTTGTCGTCGTAGGTATTATTAATATAAATGCTACCAATGTTGTCGACATCGGCAAATTCAAGTTCTCCACTTTGAGCAATAGCAAGGACTTCTTTTCCTTGAGCGTCATTGAGAAATTCGCCATTCTCATTGAGCAATTTGAGAGCATTCCATTGCTTTGGGTTGTGAGAGGCTGTAATAATAATGCCACCACAAGCTTGCTCTTCTACGACAGCAATTTCGGTAGTTGGAGTAGAAGCAAGTCCGATGTTAACAACATCAAAACCCATAGAAGTCAATGTAGCGCACACGATGTCGGACACCATAGGTCCGGAAATACGCGCGTCACGGCCAACGACAATTTTGTTGGTAGAAACAGAAGTTGATTTGCGAATAAATGCAGCATAAGCAGCTGTAAATTTGACAATATCAATAGGTGAAAGGCCATCACCTTCGCGACCGCCGATAGTGCCACGAATGCCTGAAATCGACTTTATGAGCGACATATATAATTAATATTTATAACGTTAAAGATAAGCAATAATTGAATCACATTAGTAGGGCTGGCGGAAGTAGCGAAGGTTGTACATGTAAGGTACAACTGAAGCAATATCACTCGACGGACCAAGTTGAGACTTAACAACAAGGTTAACTTCGCAATCCACGCCAAGCAATTTCAATGGTTCCTGAATCCCCATTCCATAGTTGCTTGCTGAAGAGAGGGCGGTGTTACCGAAGCGGAACGAAGTAGAGGAGAGTTGAAAGTTGTCGGAGTTTCCGCTACCAACCCATTCGTTGAATTCATAGAAAATATTTAGATTATAACGCGTGTAGCGGAAATAAATAAGTTCGTCATTCTTGACTCGATTGTCGCGATTTCCGGGGTTGATAACTTGCATATATAGATTGCTATCTTCGTCGATACGATAATACGGAGCATTAGGTCCATATTCAAAGATAGTATCGGCAGGGATTTCGTTGACAACGCGGTGATTAGAGAGGAAGTAGTTAACAGCATGAGTTTCCTCAGTGAGGAGTTCAGCATAGCTTGTACCACTTTCACAACTTGAGAAAGAAACGGCTGAAGCAAATGTAGCAACAGCGAGCATACATAGGTGAGATAATTTCATTATTATAGTATATACTTTATATTAAAATATGGATATTAATTCAACATTTATTATTTATTGTCGAGGAATTGCTTAACGTAACTTTCAATAACGTTTTCAAATTTAAGAACAGCATCGTCCATAGAGCCAAAAAACTCGCCACCGGCGGCATTTTTATGTCCTCCACCATTGAAATGCTCTTCACAAATTTTGTTGACAGCAAATTCTCCTTTCGAACGCGCAGAAATCTTAATGTAGTCATTTTCTTCTCTAAAGAAGAATGAGAAAAAAATCTCAGGAATGCTTAATGGTTTATTAACCAGACTTTCCGTGTCGCCTTTCTGATAATTGTAGGCATTAAGTTCTTCACGAGAGAGAGTTATAAGTGCGCCATTAAGATTGTTGTAAACTTTAAATTTTTTATCTAAAGCATAACCGTTAAGTCGCAACCTATCAGGGGTGTTTGAGTTGTAAACATTCGAATAGATTGCATCTTTGTTAATTCCTTTTTTTAACAATTCGCTGATTACGATATATAAATCGGGGTCGTTGGAATTGTAGGAGAAGTTTCCGGTATCGGTCATCATACCCGTATATATACAAGTAGCGGCATTTTTGTCAATATAAGGGAAGAGTTCGAGTCGGCACAAAACACGGAATACCAACATAGCCGTAGATGACACATCGGGATGCGAAATTTTAACATCGACAAAATCGGCTGGTGCTAAGTGATGATCAATCATGACTTTAGGCGCTTTAGACGCAGCAAACGCTTCAGCTACCCTATCGATTCGGTTCAGTTCGTTATAATCCAAAGCGAAAATCAAATCGGCATCACGCAACAGTCTGTCGGCAAAATCTTTATAACGCCCGTAGTTAACAATCTCTTTAGCTCCCGGAAGAAACATAAGGTTGCGAGGAGGCAAATCGGGAGTGACCACCTTAACAGACTTGCCAATCGCATTAAGCACAATTGCTAACCCCAAAGAGCTACCAATAGCGTCACCGTCGGGACCGACATGGCATGTGATCACAATCTTTTCGGCTACCTCGAGCAATTTGCGGAGTTCATTGATTTTATTTTCGTCAACTATACGATTGAGCATATATCTGTTTCAAATTAAGTTAGTTCCATGGGGTTCCATGACTTTGAACTTACAAAGATAGCATAAATCGTCATCACAGCAAAGCAATTAACGTTTTTTGCATCACACATGAATTAACGTCACGTAGCGTAGTAGAATAAAATCATTTGAACAAAAAAATTATGAATAATTTCTATAGATGATAGTATATTGAAGTAATAATTTTCCCAAATAAATCATTTTCATTTAATAATCAACCATTTGAGAGATAAAAAATCTTGTCAGATTTATAAAATTTATGTACTTTTGCAGAATTATAATTTCATAATCATTAGAGTAATTCTTAACCAAATCAATAATAAATGAAAAAATCATTACACAAATTTGCATTAGCTACAGTGGCGATTGGTCTATCAATGAGTGCCTACGGCTCAACAGAGAAGATTGCTCATAATAAAGATGTAGCTACAAAGTTTTTAGTTCCGACAGCACGAGAATGGAAGTCGGCACCCGCTATGCAACGTCCGGTAGAAACCCCAAAGATTAGTACACATTCAGTATCACTTGGGCCTTGTCAGGAGTATTCATTTGTAAGTGGACCGAATGGAGAAGAGTGGATTGCGATACAGCAAATGACTGAATCCACAACTCAAAAGTATTATTACACAAAATCGGATGTGCAACTCTACAACACAGCCGGAGAAAAGATGGGCGAATTTACGATAGAAATTCCCGACGACATGGATGTCAACCAGATACATCTTGGCAGTGTGGTAACAAACCGTTTTTTTGACACAAAATCGTCGACAGAAGAAATCCCCGTAACGCTTCATATTATTTACGGTCCCGGAGAAACATCGTTTGTAACCTATATCTATAATATCGCTACCGGTGAGAAAAAAGAGACAAGTTACGAAGGATTTGTAGAGATTGTACCCTATTACAATGGCTATGGCACAGATTATACCGCAATTGTCAGTCGCACCGCAACCGATGACAATGGAGCTAAAACCACGTGCTACGATGTGTATCAAAAAGCAACATATGCCAACCCCGATGCGGCTGCACTAAAGCATACATTTGAAATACCCTCAACTTTGGCAGAATACCAAATTGGGAATGTATTAAATGTGTTTGCACTCGACAATAGCGTATACTATGTAGTTTCGCAATATGAGAAGGAATATATGGCCCCAGAATCATATGAGCCACCTTACGACATGATTCCTACAGAGGATAATAATTATATTATTACGGTATATGACAAGAACTTCAACGAAGTTAACTCGATAAAGTTAAATGTACCTGTCGAAGATGGCTTTGTAACTCAATACGGAATCGGCTTGTTCGGCTATCAAGAATTTACCAATGGATTTTGGAGTGGCGATGACAAAAAGAATATCGTAGTTTCACGTTCGACGTTTAACATCACCAGCGACTCAGAAAGCATAGGATTTGATGTATATGATAGCGAAGGGACCAACATCGTAACGATAGCAGAAGGTGTCAGCGATTGGTTTGCGATGTATGATATACCGGGAGTATCAAAGCAGATGGCATTTTTATCATCAGACAGTTCTACAATGTCAATGGTGGATATTCCTTCATGCGAACCAATTATCACATTCGGCACCTCAATCGGCGGATATGCGATATCAACAGATATAGACCGCTATCAAGTAGGAGCATCGTATCAATACGTTGTTGGATTGCCAGAAGCTCAATTGAAAGATGATAGCACTTATGATGTGGGATATGCATGGATCACAACAAGAGGCGAAATCGATCATATTGATTGGCTAAATGTGGGTAGTGGGTTCCAAAATTGGGCACCTCTCGTCATGGGAGAAGTGCTTAATCCCTATCTATTTGATACTAACGATAAGCGCGAATACATGTTTATCTTAAATCAAAAAGTAGGGAATGCAACCGCGATGGTTGATGAAATACGCATTATGCAAGAAGATGGCACAACAATAAAGACATTCCAAGAAGACGCAGATGGTATCGGAGACTTGGGTTACGCCTCAATCGTGGACCTTGGCACAACATCGCCGAAACTATTTATGCCATTCTTAAATTACACAACGAATGAGATAACAATTCAATTGGAAGAATTGCCGTTCTCAATGTTTACCGGAGGAAATGGTAGCGAAGAATCTCCCTATCAGATAGCAAGTGCAGGCGATTTGTCGATGATATCTCGCGATGCTTATGGTCACTATGTAGTGATTAATGATATTGACATGAGAAATTACGGATTGTTCTCAGCAATACCGACGTTTGGCGGAGTACTCGATGGACAAAATTTCACAATAAGCAATTTATATACGACAGACACCAATGGTGGTGCCGGATTATTCGCAATGACAGAAGAGGGCGCTGTGATTAAGAATCTTCAATTTGCATCACCTCACGTAGAGCTCTCAAGCAACGCATACGAAGGCGGAGTCGTAGTAGGAAATGCAACAGGAACAACAATTAGCAATGTACACGTCAACGGAGCATCTGTCATAGGGAATGAAGCTAATGCCTCAATCGGAGGTATTGCCGGAAGCGCATATTTCAGCACCACAATTAGCGAATGTTACGTAAAAGATATTGAAATCAACGCACCGGTGGCAAGCAATGTTGGCGGCATTGCCGGAAGCACCGGAACCGCAGTTCTTATCAATTCATGTGCAGCTTCAGGAAACATCACAGCGAGCAACACAATTGGAGGCATCAGCGGAGCATCGGGAACAGACTGCGCTATAAATGATTGCCACGTAAACATGACAATTACCGGCGAAAATACAATCGGCGGAGTAGTTGGCTCTGATAGTCGAGGAGGCATTTATCACTGCTATGTAGAAGGGGAATTGACAGCGACCTCAGCCGACTCATGGAGCGGACATCAGCTTGGTGGTATAGTCGGGAATCTGAATCCAACCTTTGAAGAAACAGATAAAATTATTTCCAACAACGTAGTAGCACTTAGTCGAATTAACGCAGAAGGAGATGAGGTTAAATCATGCCACCGAGTAGTAGGTTATTCACGCTACGATAGCGACTTGAATGACGCTCAATGGGATCCGACCTTAGTACCTGAAGCAGAAGCAGGGCTTGAAAATAACTACGTGGTAGAGACATTGGATATTGTAGATAGCACTATCGCAAATGACCATGCGACAACAGAAGGACAGACAGTAGCTGAAAGCGAACTTGGCAAAGCATTCTATGAAGGTCTTGGCTTTAAATATGGCAATGAGTCAACCAATCCATGGGCAACTAACACTGCAACAAGTATCTATTTGTACTTCGAAGATCCTAATTATTCCGGCGTAGAAGAATTGGTTGTAGACCAAAACAAGGGAATCGTAGTTGTTGGTAAAGAAATTGAAGCTGCAGGCGCAGTAGCAATTGAAGCATACAATGTATCAGGAGTTAAAGTTGGTGCAAGCAATAGCGAAGCTCTTAGCGCATCGAATTTGACAAGTGGTATATATGTAGTTGTAGCCACATATGCTGATGGTAGTAAATCAACAGCTAAGGTGATAGTACGATAAAAAATCTATCATAACGAATTAAGGTCGGTTTGAAAAAAATCAAGCCGACCTTTTTTATTGAGTGCAGGTTGAATTGTCAAGAAAAAAATATTAGGACTACAACGCGGTAATAATTTATTTAAACACTCTCGATTCAAAAGAATTAAAAAGAATCACGCGAGAACTGCATAATATAGTGAAATACAGAAGCATAAAAGGCAGTGGTTTGATAAATTTTGAAAATTCACAAATACTAAGGAATATTAATCCATATTATCCAAATAAATTTCCGAAAAAACAGTTGGGTAAAAGTGAGAAAATAGCGCAAAATTGTGAAAAAAATTTTTTAAATTTGCAATTATTTTTTTGAGGTGAAGTAAAAATAGATAAATTCGCATTGACACTTCAAAAGATAAACACAACGAAACGAAAGAAAAAACTAATTTATAAAAGTCAAAATGGCTGACGTAAAAAAGATTAACACAGCACTTATTTCCGTATTCCACAAAGACGGATTAGATGAAATCCTAAAAATGCTCAACGCAGACGGAGTAAAGTTCTTATCAACCGGAGGCACCAAATCATTTATCGAGAGTTTGGGCTATGACTGCCAAGCTGTAGAAGATTTGACCGGTTACCCTTCAATCTTGGGAGGTCGTGTCAAGACATTGCATCCCAAAGTGTTTGGTGGGATATTAAATCGTCGAGAAAATGAAGGAGACCGCCAACAGATAGCACAATATGAGATACCCGAGATAGACTTGGTGATAGTAGACTTGTATCCTTTTGAAGCGACAGTAGCATCAGGGGCATCTGATGAAGAAATTATAGAAAAAATAGACATAGGAGGTATATCTCTAATCAGAGGAGCAGCAAAGAATTACAATGATGTAGTGATTGTAGCGTCAAAACAACAATATTCACTACTTGCTGATATACTCAAAGAGAATGGAGCAAACACAACATTGTCACAACGTCGAATGTTTGCCAAAGAGGCATTCTCAGTGTCGTCGGGGTATGACTCAGCAATCTACAATTACTTTGCAGGAGAAGATGCAGATGATTTGCGAGTTCCATTGAATGGACAACGTGCCATGCGCTACGGAGAGAACCCACATCAGAAAGGATTCTTCTACGGGGACCTCAATGCAATGTTTGAGCAACTCCATGGGAAAGAGATTTCATACAATAACCTTCTCGATATAGATGCAGCGACACAACTTATTGCAGAATTTGGAGCAGAACCCACATTTGCAATCTTGAAACACAATAACGCATGCGGTGTTGCCACACGAGGCACAATTTTGGAAGCATGGGTAGATGCATTGGCAGGAGACCCCGTATCGGCATTTGGAGGCGTTCTCATTTCAAATACAGAAATCGATGATGCCGTTGCAGAAGAAATCAACAAAATCTTCTTTGAAGTGATTATCGCTCCCTCATACACAGAAGGCGCCCTCAACATCCTTGAGCAGAAGAAGAACCGCATAATTTTAGTGCAAAAACAACCGGCCCCTCGTAGCCGTCAATTCCGTTCGGTGCTAAATGGTGCTCTCGTTCAGGATCGCGATACAGCAACAGAAACACCGGAAATGTTGACAACTGTAACGAAGGTAGCACCGACAGCTGAACAAATTACCGACATGTTGTTTGCCAATAAGATAGTAAAACAATCTAAGAGCAATGCTATCGTACTTGCCAAAGGAGGTCAACTCTATGCAAGTGGCATCGGTCAAACATCACGAGTAGATGCACTACGTCAAGCAATCGCCAAAGCACAATCATTTGGATTTGACCTTAACGGCGCTGTCATGGCATCAGATGCGTTCTTCCCGTTTGCCGACTGTGTAGAAATTGCACATGAAGCAGGCATCAATGCAGTAATACACCCCGGAGGCTCCATTCGCGACAATGATTCAGTAGAATATTGCGATGCACACGGCATGGCGATGGTAACGACCGGTATACGCCATTTCAAGCACTAAACACAGAATAAATAACCCCAACAGAGATAAAACAAAGAAATGAGATTATTCAGCCTCACCAAAGAGATTGCTATTGACCTCGGGACAGCCAATACAATCATCATACACAATGATAAAATTGTTATCGATGAGCCCTCAATCGTAGCACTTGACCGCCGCACAGATAAATTGATTGCAGTAGGTAAAGAAGCACAATTGATGGAGGGTAAAGAGCCCGATAATATTCGCACCGTACGCCCATTGCGCAAAGGAGTAATTGCCGACTTCAACGCTGCAGAATTGTTAATTCGAGGATTGGTAAAGAAAGCGAGTAAAAAGAATAATTGGTTCTCTCCATCACTACGAATGGTAGTGGGAATCCCTTCAGGCTCAACAGAAGTTGAGATTCGAGCCGTACGCGACTCTTCCGAACACGCAAATGGTCGCGACGTGTATATGATTTATGAACCAATGGCTGCAGCCTTAGGAATTGGTCTTGACGTAGCCGCCGCAGAAGGAAATATGATTGTAGATATAGGCGGAGGGACAACAGAAATCGCTGTAATCTCGTTGGGAGGCATAGTATCCAATAAGAGTATTCCAATTGCAGGCGATGACCTTACTGATGATATCCTCAACCATATGCGTCGAGCTCACAATGTCAGAGTCGGGGTACGCACAGCCGAGCAAATCAAGATGAATGTAGGCTCTGCATTGACCGAACTTGAGAATCCGCCGGAAGATTATATTGTGCATGGTCCCAACCAAATGACCGCATTACCGATGGAAATCCCTGTGTCATATCAAGAGATATCACATTGTATAGAGAAGTCCATATCCAAAATCGAGGCAGCAATATTGAGTGCATTGGAGCAAACGCCACCGGAGCTATACGCCGATATTGTACATAACGGAATATGGTTGGCCGGAGGAGGTGCAAATCTACGAGGTCTTGACAAGCGATTGACCGATAAGATTGGTATTCAATTCCATATAGCAGAGGAACCACTTTTAGCAGTAGCAAAGGGAACCGGAGTGGCATTGAAAAACATAGATCATTTCTCATTCCTCATTCGATAAATCGTGAAAAATATCAAATCATTCCGGAGCCTTCAAATGGTTTCGGAATGATTTATAAGATACAGCAAAGAAAGTTACAGCGGTGCGCAATCTCGTAGATTTTTTGATAAAACACAGCACATGGTTTGTATTCACATTCTATGTGATTATCAGTTGTATATTTCTATTTGACAAGAATCCCTATCAACATCATGTATACATGACGTCGGCCGGGAAACTTACAGCGGGAATATACGATATGTCGCATAATGTGACATCGTATTTCAACCTTCGCGAAACAAATGAAGAATTACAATTGCAAAATGCTCGTTTGGAGGAAGAGCTACTGAGCATGAAAGCTCAATTGCAGCAATATCAAGAGCGCTATCATGCCGATACAATGACTGTTTTTGAGCCAGTTCGCCCTTATAAATTTATCATAGCATCTGTAATTAACAATAGCATTTCTCGACCATATAATCATATTACCATCAATAAGGGGTCCAAAGATGGTCTACGCCCTGAAATGGGGGTAATAGACCAAAATGGGATTGTTGGCGTAGTGAATGTAGTTGGAGAAAATTATTCGCGATTAATCTCATTACTCAACCCAAACTTTCGATTATCGTGTAAAGTAAAAGGAAATGAGGCATTCGGCTCGTTGGTATGGGACGGGAAAGACCCACAAATGGCATTGCTTGAGGAATTACCTCGCCATGCAGTGTATAAAACGGGAGATACCATAGTGACAAGTGGCTACTCGTTGATGTTCCCGGACGGATTGCCGGTAGGAATAATTGCCGGAAGCGAGAAAACTATTGATGATAATTTCTACACCTTGCGCATCAAATTGTTGACAGATTTTTCCCGATTATCGACAGTAAGAGTAATCTCAAGCGCAATGTCAAGCGCAATCAAAGAGGTAGAAACTAATAATACAGAGAAAAATAATCAAAAGAATTAAACACTTGAGGTAGAAAGTCAAACAAACGAAAGTTGATATAGATTCTAAAACAAATACCCCGAAAACGATGTTAAAGACCGTAATTCAATTTTTTATATTATACGTATTGATGGTTTTGGCACAAGTGATAGTGTTTAATCGCATCTGTCTATTTGGCTATGCCGTCCCGTTGGTATTTGTATATTTCATAATAAAATTACCGGTTACGCTACATATAAATTGGGTGCTCACCGTTTCGTTTCTGCTCGGACTCACTATAGATATCTTTTCAGATACGCAAGGGATGAATGCCTTAGCCTGCACCGTGATGGGATTAATGCGCAAATCGGTGCTTCATCTATATTTTCCACGAGAAGATGATATGACCTCTTCACAACCCTCCATGCGGTCGTTAGGGGTGTCAGTATACCTTAAGTATGTGTTTTCAATATCGCTAATATATTGTACGCTATTCTTTTTCATTGAAAATTTATCTCTATTCAATCCGGGTAGATTGTTTATCAAGATAGCATCGAGCACACTATTGACATTCATTATTCTAACAGCAATAGAGTCGTTAAGGTCACGCCGCAATGAGAAAAGATTATAAACTTGAAAAGCGTAAGTATGTTATAGCTGCATTTGTAATATTTGTGGCAATAATATATATATTCAAATTATATACGTTGCAGCTTGATGATGACCAATATAAAAATTCGGCTGACAATAATGCATTTTTACGAAAGACGGTTTACCCTTCACGCGGACTGATTTACGATCGCAAGGGAGAGTTGGTAGTGTTTAATCAACCGGCGTACGATGTGATGATGATTCCCCGCGATGTTCAGCCATTTGACACATTGGATTTTTGCCACACACTGAATATCTCACGGGAACAGTTTGACAAGCGCTTGAAAGAAATGCGCAGGTCGGTCGGATACTCCACATATACACCTCAAACATTTTTCACACAGCTATCCGCACAAGATTACGGTCGATTACAGGAAAAACTATATCGATTCCCGGGGTTCTTCATACAGAAGCGCATACTTCGTGAATATAATCACAAAGCAGCCGCCAATGTGTTGGGGAACATACGAGAGGTCAACCCCAAAGATATAGAGCGCGATCCCTATTATGAGCGAGGCGATTATTGCGGAGACTTGGGAATAGAAAAGAGCTATGACCGCCATTTGCGCGGATTTAAGGGTAAAGAGATTTTAATACGCGATGTTCATGGACGAATACAGGGACGATATCGCGACGGAGCAGAGGATATACCCGGTGTGGCCGGTCGTAATCTTAAATTAAGTCTTGACATAAATCTACAAGAATATGCCGAGAGTCTGATGGTGAATAAGATTGGCGCAGTAGTGGCTATAGAGCCATCCACAGGAGAAATACTTTGCATGGTATCGAGTCCAACATATGACCCCACGACGCTGATTGGTAGACAACGAGGAGAGAATTATGCGAAACTAAATAGGGATAAATATAAACCGTTGTTTGACCGCGCCTTGATGGCAGCATATCCTCCCGGGTCGACATTCAAGCCCACGCAAGCGTTGATATTGCTGAATGAGGGTGTAGTAAATTTGCAAACTGCATATCCATGCTATCATGGTTATATCAATGGTGGATTGCGAGTTGGGTGTCACTCCCATGCCGCCCCAATCGCAGTGAAGCCGGCATTGCAGACCTCATGTAATAGTTACTTCTGCTGGGGCTTGAAGAATATGTTGGATAATCGTCGCTCAAAATATGGTACCGTTGCTAATGCCTTTGAGACATGGAAATTACATCTTGTCAGCATGGGGTATGGCTACAAATTAGGGATTGATTTGCCGAGTGAAAGTCGCGGATTTATACCCAACGCACAATTTTACAACAAAATATATGGCGAGAATCGATGGAGTGCCAATACTATAATCTCCATATCAATAGGACAAGGAGAAATCCTTGCTACGCCATTGCAAATTGCAAACTTATGTGCGACAGTAGCCAACAGAGGCTGGTTTATCACCCCACACGTAGTAAAAGAAATCCAAGATACAATACTCGACCAACAATATCTTGAGAAGCGCTACCCTACTATCGATAAGAAATATTACGATGAAGTAGCAGAAGGGATGCGTATGGCTGTTACGGGTGGGACGTGTCGATTAGCAGCATTGCCCGGCATAGAAGTGTGCGGAAAGACAGGAACCGCACAAAATCCACATGGCCGAGACCACTCTGCATTTATCGGTTTTGCGCCGTATAATGATCCGAAGATAGCAATATGCGTGTATGTAGAGAATGCAGGCTTCGGAGCAACCTACGGAGTGCCCATCGGCTCGCTTGTAATGGAAAAGTATTTAACGGGGACAATATCTCCTGAGCGCAAATACCTTGAAGAAAGAATGTTAACATCAAATACAATAATCCACAGTGGGGTCAAGAAGCACTAATAATACATCGATATTTCGCTCAATAGATTGGGTGATAGTAATCCTGTACATGATGCTTGTCGTAGGTGGAGCGATAAGCATTTATGCCGCGAGCTACGACTTTGACAATGCAAGTATCTTCTCATTTGATGAATTTTCAGGCAAACAAATAAGGTGGATAGGATTTTCGTTGATATTGGGAGTAGTATTGTTGCTAATAGATAGGCGAATGTATGAGACGTATGCCTATCCGATATATTTTGCGATAGTAGTGCTACTGATGGTGACTATAGTGGTGGCACCTGACATCAAAGGGTCTCGGTCATGGTTGGTATTAGGACCGATGAGTTTGCAACCGGCCGAATTTGGTAAATTTGCAACTGCCCTGGCATTAGCCAAGCTATTTAGTGGATATAATTTCACTCTAAATGCAAAAGGGACGAACTATGTCAAGGCAATATTCATAATCTTTTTGCCAATAATACTAATTTTAGCACAGAAAGAAACCGGGTCGGCTTTGGTCTATTTGTCTCTTGTTTTTGTGCTATATAGGGAGGGGATGAGTGGCCTTGTGTTGTTTGCAATAGCATTTGCAATTTCAATTTTTGTTGTTACATTGAAGTATACCACTTCAGCGGTGATGGGAGTGCCAACAGGAGAATTTATAGTTTTCATAATGGCAAATTTAGCGATGGCAGGAGTAGCTGCATTTTTTAGCAAACGCCCAATAGTGGCACGCAATTTAATGGTATGGATACTATTTGTCACGATTGTAATAGTAAGTGTTGCGGGGATCGGCGGAGTAAAACTACCGGGGTTTGCAATAATGCTTGGCGTTACCATTGTAGGAATGATATATTGTGTGTATGAGGTAATTAAGAGTCATAGCAGTAGATTATTTATGCCCATAATAGTAGCCGCGTCGTCGTTAGTGTTTATGATGTCGGTAGACTACGTGTTTAACAAAGCATTGCAACCGCATCAACAAACCCGTATCAAAGTACTACTTGGAATAGAAGAGGATTTACTGGGGAAAGGATATAATGTCAATCAAGCCAAAATAGCTATTGGGTCGGGAGGATTGACCGGAAAGGGATTTCTCAATGGCACACAGACAAAACTTAAATATGTACCAGAACAGCACACCGACTTTATATTCTGCACCATTGGAGAAGAGGAAGGATTTGTAGGCTCAACGATAACAATACTCTTGTTTTTAATCTTGATATTGAGGATATTAAAGATAGCCGAACGTCAGCCCACGGCCTTTGGCCGCGTATATGCATACTGTGTTGCGAGCTATTTTATATTCCATTTGTGTATCAATATCGGGATGGTTATAGGTCTATGCCCGGTTATTGGTATACCTCTCCCCTTCTTTAGCTATGGAGGGTCGTCGTTGTGGGGCTTTACCGTGTTGTTATTCATATTATTACGAATAGATGCGTCGCGCAAAGAATTCCGTAACTATTAAAAGAGTGTTTTGGGGAAGTCTCAATAGATTAATTACATCTACATTCGAAAAGGAAGCCGAGACATAGCAATAGTAAAATTGAGAGTAAAACGCGGAAAATGTTAAATTGCTTATTGCTAAGTAAAATAACGTAAATAACTATTGCAAAGGATAGGATAAATTCATATATTTGCACGAATATATTTGACAACATAAGGATTTGTGTAAAGTTTTTAAGAAAAAGAATAAGGCAAAAAGCGACTGTGTTTCTGAAACCATATATTACACATTTACGCTTCCATGAAAAATATCAAAAGACTTACATAAACTCCTCCATGAGATACACTATAAGCAACATTAATACCGCAACATAAACTAATTTATATAACCATAAAAATCACGCTAAATCATGAAGAGAATTTTTACTTTTCTATCGGCATTGTTAATCATGTCGGCTCTGAGTGTAAAGGCAGATATGTTTACACCGACCCCTCAACCCTTACAAATGTCGAGTACAAATGTGGTTATCACATTTGATGCAACGCAGTCGGGTGTTGCCGGATTACAAGGACTATCTACCGACTTATATGCTCATATCGGTGTTTACACCAACCTATCACCCAATTCATGGGCATACACATCAAATTGGGGAGACAATGCAGCCAAATATAAATTGGCACGCGTAGGGACCGACAAATATCAAATTACAATCGGTGATATACGTACATATTTCGGCATCACCAACGCAGAAGAAACTGTAACTAAAATCTGTATCATAGCCCGTACGGAAGATGCATCAGTTCAGACATCAGACCAATTTGTCGATGTATATCCGGAAGGGTTGTATGTTTCATTGAATACAAATCCTACCAACACAACAATTACAGAGGCAACGGAAATTACTTTTACCGCATCTACAACACAGTCAGCAAACATTAAGCTATACTTAGATAATGCAGAGGTAAAATCAGCGAGCAATGCGACTTCGTTGACATATACGTGCAACTTCAATACTCCGGGAGCACAAAATGTAGTAAAAGCAGTTGCAACAAATAGCAATGGCACAGTAGAGTCAATTGTCAACGTGTTCTATGTAAAATCGTCGGACCAAGGGAATTACCCCGGAGGAGTACCCAAACAGGGCGCAGTAAAAAATGCAGATGGTAGTGTAACATTCTGTCTTGCAGCCCCCAATAAGAGTTCTGTAATTCTTGTAGGTTCATGGGACAATTACGAAGCGTTGAGTAGCAATACAATGAAATATCAGGACTATAATGGCTACCGCTATTTCTGGACAACTGTAACCGGCCTTGACAATTCAACATATTATCCTTACTACTATCTCGTAGATGGTAAATATCGCGTATCAGACCCCTATAGTAGTGTAATTCTTGATTATAACAGCGACAAATGGCTTGATGGCGATGTAGGCGCAGATGTATTTGCAGATTGTCCTGAATATCCATATAGCCAACTTGACGGAGTAATGCTCGGAGTTTACAAAGGAGATTTACACGACACATATAAATGGAAAGTAAATAATTTCAAAGTTACCAATCCTAATTCATTGGTAATCTATGAATTGCTATTCCGTGATTTCACCGGTGAATCTAAAACAGCAGATGGCACAATTCGTAAAGCAATTGAAAAAATTGACTATCTCTACGATCTCGGTGTAACAGCAGTAGAGCTCATGCCAGTCATGGAATTTGATGGCAACAATTCATGGGGTTACAGTACCAACGCGTATATGGCTGTTGACAAAGCGTATGGTTCTCCCGACGACTTAAAAGAATTCATCGACCTCTGCCACCAAAAAGGAATCGCAGTGATTTTGGATATCGTGTTCAACCACACCCCCGGTTTGCATCCATGGTATCAAATGTATGAAGCAGGCTCAAGCCCCTTCTACAATGCAGTAGCACCCCACGATTATAGCGTATACGAAGATATCAAACAAGAATATCCTCTTGTAGAACAGCACTGGGTAGATGTGCTTACCTTCTGGTTGACCAAATACAAAGTAGATGGTTTCCGTTTTGACCTTGTAAAAGGGCTTGGTGACTCAAACAGCTATGGCAGTGGAACAGAAGCATACAATCAATCACGTATCAACCGCATGACCCGACTCCATGCAGCGATGAAGGAGGTAAATCCTAACGTGATTCATATCAATGAGCATCTTGCGAGTGCAGAAGAAGAAACTCCGATGGGCAACGATGGTCAGTATCAGTGGAACAACCAAAATGGCAATGCAATCACATATGCATCGGGAGGTGGAGCGGATTTGCGCTATTTTAACTCAGCAAATTGCAGCCGTCCGGTATGTTCAACAGTGGACTATGCACAAAGCCACGATGAGCAATGGGTAGGAAACAAGGCAATCTCCGGAACTCAAGCTCGTATGAGACGTTTAGGTTCAGTAGCAGTTCAGTTGCTCATGTCACCGGGTCCGAAAATGATGTTCCAATTCGACGAACTCGGATATGACAAAGAACTCACCGAAGCAAATCGCGTAGACCCGAAACAAATGCCGGCGACATCATGGTATAGCAGCCAATACCGCATGGGGTTGAAACAAAACTACACTGACTTGAACTGGATGCGCCGCTTGAATCCGGAAATGTTTGATGCAGATGTAACTCCCGTATATAATGATTTCAGCGCGAATACCGGAGTACGTAGTATTCGTCTTACCAAAGGAAATAAAGAAATTATTGCCTTTATTAACCCAATGTCGAGCCAGAACACAGTATCGGCGCCTGCAACATTACTCAATGCAAGTAACGCAACATTGATTAGCGCATCGCAAGGCTACACCGGAACACTTTCTGGAAGCGAGACAGTGAATACAACATTGCTTGGACATAGCTACGCAGTTTATGCTACCAATAACATCGCAGGAGTTGACAATATCATCGCTGACGATAATGGCGAAAACAACTTCAAGGTTTATGGCGTTGAAGGAGAAATCATCGTTGACGGGGAATATGAAAATGTTGTAGTGTACAATATGGCAGGTGTCATGATGCCTTCACTTAAAGTAGCAGCCGGCTTGTACATTGTCAATGTAGATGGTTACGCAACGAAAGTTCTCGTTAAATAAGACATAGCTGCAATAACGGTTTACTAATTCAACAAATAATGGTCGATTCTTTGGAAGAGTCGACCATTATTATTTTAACGTGAGTTCGATGAAATATAATTAGTTGAAAATTTGGTGATTAGCGAT
>CAYWXG010000043.1:0-22434 GCA_964462445.1 uncultured Barnesiella sp.
ATCGTTTTTTCGCAAACTTGAACTAATTTTGCATTTGCTGTTGGACTCTACACAATAACTTAATGAATAATTATGGTGCAAAATTCCAACTAAAGTTGTAAATTTGCATCATAATTTATATAGAACATTTATAGAGTCATGATTAATCGCATTTTAATTCGTATTAAGGTAATTCAGATGCTTTACAGCTTTATGCTGACTCGCAGCGATTTTCGTATTAAAGCAGCACCAGCAAAGAATACACGCGATAGCAAATTTGCTTATTCTATGTATCTTGACACATTGTTGCTCATATTAAAGCTTTCGGGTCGCAAAATTTCACCAAAAGATGAGATACAATCTCCGTCTACATCAAAGATATTACCGGCAATACAAAATGCGAAAATGACAGCATCGTTGGCTTCAAATACGGAGCTTCAAGAGTTGTCGTTGAAAAATAATCGCGATTTGTCGCAATATTCCGGCTGTATCAACTATTTATCTGAAATAATAGGCACCTCTTCTGTCGCAAAAGATTATTCAAAAAAACGAAATAAAACGTTGGCAGATGATGTGGCCTTTTGGAATGTAGTGCTTGAATCAATTCTTCTAAAAGATGAAAAATTTATTGAAGCGGCGCGTAATAACGAAGAATTTACAATAGTTGGCTTTGAGGAAGGCATTCAGATGGTTGCTAATACGTTGCGAGATTTCAGTGATATAAAATTAGCCATAGTCAACTCTCGTAAAAGTTTACAAGAATCACTTGCTCAGGCATACAAACTCTATGCCGCATTGTTGATGTTGCCTAAGGACATTACAAGAATGCGCGAAGAGCAAATTGAGTCGGCTAAGGATAAATATCTTCCAACCGCCGAGGATTTAAATCCTAATCTAAAATTTATCGAAAACCGACTCATTAAAGCGATAGCGGAGTCGCATACGCTTGAAGGATATCTTAAAGAAAATCCTTTTACATGGGATAATGACTATTATCTTGTAAAAGAACTTCTTGAATGTATAATTCAGAGTGACATATATAAAGAATATATGTCATCTCCCAATTCGGATTTTAAATCGGATTGTGAATTTTGGAGAAATTTATTTAAAGATAAAATATTGACATCGGATGCATTATCCGAAGCTCTTGAAAGTCGCTCGGTTTATTGGAATGACGATATTACCATAGTAGGCACATTTGTCTTGAAAACATTGCGTCGTGCAGCTACCGATAGCAAAAATAGCTTGGAATTGATGCCGATGTTTAAGGACGAAGAGGACGCAGAGTTTGGCGAAACGCTGTTTGTCAATGCCATTAATAATGCCGATATATATCGAGAATTGATTGATCGTTTTATAAACGAGTCACAGTGGGATACCGAGCGTATAGCATTGATGGATATTGTAATATTAACAGCGGCAATAACTGAAATACTCCATTTCCCAACTATACCGGTGCCTGTCACACTCAATGAATATATCGAAATTGCAAATTATTACAGTTCGCCAAGAAGTGGACAATTTATCAATGGTGTGTTATACTCAGTAATCAATTATCTTCGCGAAAACAATCAATTGCATAAATCATTTGAGAACAAAAAATAAATGGTAATTGAATGTGAAAAATTCGCAGATAATAGGCAATCAATAAAATTTGTAATATTCAAATAATTAACTACCTTTGTAGAAAACAATTAAATAAAAAATACGATGCAAACTTCATTTATTTCTTTTGCTGCGCAACAAGACGGAGGCGCTACAGGACAAAATGCACAAACATCAGCCACAGAACAACCGGCAGCCGGCAATGATGCTGCAGCTAATGGCGCTGCTCCCGGTGGTGGTTATAGCGGATTAATTATGATTGTGGTTATGATAGCAATTTTCTATTTCTTGCTTATTCGTCCACAACAGAAAAAACAAAAAGAAATGCGTAAATTCCGCGAAGCTCTCAAAGAAGGAGATCATGTGGTAACTGCCGGCGGTATTTATGGCAAGATTACAGGTGTTAAAGATACTACTTTTATCATCAATATAGGTGATGGTGTAAACATTAAGATTGACAAGGGTTCTGTTTATCCTTCTGCAGCAGACACTCAAGCACAAGCTAAATAATATTTATTGGCTAATAATATCACGAGGGGTGCTCAAAGTAGAGTACCCCTCTTCTTCTAAATTATAGCGTTGTGTAATTGTCATCATTTAATAATTATAGCACGAATACTCATGAATATTAAAGTATTATTATCGAAAATAAAACAAGAAACGATGTCGGCACGAGGTCGTTCAGCATTAACATTCTTGATATTTTTGTTGATATCAACCATTTTCTGGTTTATGATGACACTAAATGAAACGATACAACGCGACTATCGTTTGCCAATAGAAATAACAGGAGTTCCTGAAGGCACAACCTTTATAACTCAACCACCTCAGTATATCGATGTGAGCGTGAAGGATAAAGGTAGAGGTTTGATAAAATATGACTGGGGGACTCCTCCCACAGTAAAAATTAGATATGAAGATTTTATAAGAAAAGGGGATAGCCGTATTGTAATTAACCAAGAAATGTTGAGTAATAACATTCGCAATGCATTTGGTGCAAGATGCGAAATGTTGTCGATACGTCCCGATTCAATTAATTTGCTTACTACATCTCGTCCCGGAGATAAATTGCCTATATTCTTGGATATATCAACTGCTACTGAACCACAATATATAGTTTATGGCAAAATGCAGAGTAATCATGATAGCGTCATGATATATTCGCTAAATGGAATTCCTGCATCGATGCTTAATATATCAACAGAGCATTTGTCATTACGAAATCTTACTGACACAACAATTGTAGAAGTGCCGTTGAAATGCCCAACCGGAGCTCGAGTAGAGCCATCAAAGATACAAATATCAATTCCGGTGGAGCCTCTTGTGGCAAAAAAAAGGACTATATCGATTCAAGTAGTCAATAAACCTAAGAATACAACCGTCCATACTTTCCCGGCTAATATCGAGCTTAATTACTTAATCCCGATGAGCTTGTTTAAGAATGATACAGCCTCGCCAACTGCAGTAATTGACTATCGTAGTATTGATGTTAATTCAACAACTGTGGGTGTTAAATTGACACAAATTCCCGACTATTATTATAATACGGTAGTAACCCCGACAGAAGTTGAATATCTTATTGAAAAATAAATGTCGACGACAAATTAAAATATTTATTATATGTTGGTAGCAATAAGTGGGGGTATAGGCTCCGGGAAAAGCATAATCGCTCGCATATTATCGACAATGGGCTATTCAATTTATGATTGTGATAGTAATGCACGGTATCTGATTAATAATAGCTCAGAAATTAAAACGGAAATAAAAGAGCTTATCGGGGAAAATTGTATATTACCCGATGGGTCACTCAATCGCAAGGTAGTAGGAGATGTTGTTTTTAACAATTCTGAGAAACTTGGAGTCTTGAATAAAATAACACACTCAGCAGTAAGAACTGATATCGCAAAATGGAAAAAGACTCGTGACGAAAAATTGATGTTTGTAGAAACGGCTATTCTGTATCAAAGTAAAATTGATAAAATGGTAGATGCCGTAATTGATGTTGTTGCTCCAACAGAAATCAGAATAAAGCGAATACAGAAAAGAAATGGCTTAAATAGAAATGAAATATTAAATCGTATAAATGCCCAACAATTTGATGTTGAGGAACCTCATGCAAGGATTTTTACAATAGAGAATGATGGGAATAGTGCGATAATTCCACAATTACTATCTATTTTAGCAAATTTAGGATATTAATATACTCAACGATTGAAATCGGTTTTATTCAATAGAAAAATTGTCGGCATCAGCGGCAAATGGGAATTTCTTGCGAGTATTACATAGTTGCTCTTTTTCAAATTCCGCGTAAATAAGTCCGGTATTCGAGTCGATAGTAGATACTTTTTCCCCGAGTTCATTGACTATGAATGATACGTCGTTATAGTCTCCGAAATCATCTGACCCACCACGATTAGCTGCTACGTAAATAGCTTGATTTTCAATAGCACGTCCAATTATAAGATGTTCCCATGCATATCTGCGAATAGCCGGCCAGTTAGCAGGAACAAGCATCACGTCGTAGGACAATGCGCGATTTCTACACCATACAGGGAATCGGAGATCATAGCATACAATCATTGAAATATTCCATCCTCGGAAGCGAATAATTGGAGGTGTATTATTCCCGGGAGTGAAAATCTTATTTTCTAAACCTAAACTGAAAAGATGGTGTTTATCGTAGTACGTTTCTTCTCCAGAAGGTTCGATAAAGAAGCAACGGTTGAAAATTTTATTTCCGACGCGACACACAAAAGAACCGGCAATAGCCAATCCCGATTGCTTTGACAAACTTTTTATTTGAGTTACTGTTTGTCCGGTAGTGACTTCTGCCAACTTTGAGATAACTTGGCTTTCTTGCATATATCCGGTGCTGAACAACTCCGGTAAAATCAATATATCAGTGTTATGAGATATTTGATTTACAATGTTGGTTACATTCCGAAGATTTTCTTCGGGGTCGGCCCATGCTATTTTCATGGGATATATTGCAATTTTCAAGCGTGACATACCTAATGATAAGTTAGCTTTAATTTTTATTCCACAGTAAATTTTTCGGGATATTTGCCACTTGCATTTTTATAGAAATCTTTAATACAGCGTAAGTCTGTCTCAATATCTCCGGTAGGGTAGAAAACGTTGTTTATTCTTGCCGTTTTTTCCTTAAAGTCAATAATGGCAATCTGTATCGGTATATTGGCCATGAGAGCAATATTTAGGAATCCGGAACGCCATTTGTTTGTTAAACTACGTGTCCCTTCGGGGGTTATAGCAAGAACTAACTCCTCTTTCTTGTCAAAAAGTTTGACCAAATTTTCAACAGAGGATTCATTATTTGCGCGTCCACGCGATACGGGAATCCCTCCCATTGCTCTAAAAATGTAGCCCAAAGGGAAAAAGAACCAAGCTTTTTTCATAAGGAAACCGGCTTTGCGATTTACCGACGCAATTGCCAGTTTCCCTATTATAAAGTCCCAATTAGAAGTGTGGGGCGCAACGCATATTATAGATTTAGGGTAGTTGGGAACAGTTACTTGAACTTTCCAACCAGCCAACTTTAATATTAATCGTGAAAGCCCCATAATCTATATTATTTCTTTTTGGGCATTGCTACATTCATATCTTTGACAATCGCCAATACTTGATTGTTGAATGACTCAGATAATTTTGTGTATGCCTGATTAAAATATTTACTACGAGCAACTCTATATTCTGCCTTGTTTTCAAAATCTTTTGGTGCTTTATCAAATGCGATATTTGAACGGCAAAGTGCGGTAGTTTGCAATTCTGCAGTTTTCAAAATGACATCTGTCATTCCGTCTTTGTTAACTCCGGGGACAAGGATTTTAGCCATAAGAGCTTCTCCTGCAATGTCACCGCAGATGTAGCGAATCTGCTTCTTTAAATTTCTTTTGTTTGCCATGGTTTATTATTTATAAATTGGTTGATAAAAGGTGTCGTTTAAGTGCGCTAAAAGAGGGTGATAATACCACTGAATGCTTTTGTCGAGTGGAATGTTTAGAAAGCTCATCGGGGATGCTAATCGATTTATTAATGCTTTTTTCAACAGTTTCCTTGAATTTTGCGGGGTGAGCAGTTTCAAGGAATATCCCGATTTCACCTTCTTTTAATCCTTCTTTAAGGGCTAAATAACCGGTTGCTCCATGAGGATCAAGTAAATAACCATTTTCATGATATACTTTTTCGATGGTTTGGAGAATTTCCTCATCGGTATAGCTGAAACCTGAAATTTTGTTTGATATTTTAGAATGGTCTTTTTCGTATAGGTCGAGAATGCGAGCGAAATTGGAGGGCGCTCCGACGTCCATTGCATTAGCGACAGTGAGAATTGATGCTTTTGGTGAATATACACCATTTAAAAGGAAGTCGGTAAATACTCGGTTACGATTATTTGCAGCAATAAATCGTTTTACCTGCAAGCCCATTTTGTTGCCAATTAAGGCGGAGCAAATATTCCCTAAGTTTCCACTGGGTACGCAAAAAACTAATTTGTTGCCAATATTTTCATCTTGTTCAAGTTTTAATAATTGAGCGTATGCCCAAAAATAATAGAACATTTGAGGTAGGAATCGTGCCGGATTTATTGAGTTCGCTGAAGTTAGTTTCATTTTGCGATTAAGCTCATCGTCAACAAATGCAGCCTTAACCATAGCTTGACAATCGTCAAATGTGCCGTCGATTTCCAATGCATGAATATTTGCCCCCAGAGAGGCGAACTGCATTTCTTGTAGACGGCTAACTTTCCCTTTAGGGTATAAAACAAAGACATTTACTCCGGGAACATTAAGGAATCCGTTAGCAACAGCACCTCCGGTGTCTCCGGATGTAGCAACGAGAACGTTAATGTCTTTTCCATCGGCTTCTTGGCTGTTGAAATATCCTAATAATCGTGCCATAAAGCGTGCTCCAACATCTTTAAATGCAAGAGTAGGACCATGAAATAGCTCCAGTGTATAGATATTATCTTCTACCTTTTTTAATGGGATTGGAAAATTAAGTGCATCGTATACAATAGTTTTTAGCTTGTCGGAATCTATATCATCGCCAAAAAGGGTGTTGGCTACAACGTATGCTATTTCTTGCAAAGTCATGCCTTCAAGATTATTGAAAAAAGCCTTTGGAATTAAAGATATTCGTTCAGGCATATATAATCCTCCATCAGGAGCAAGACCTCTGATTACGGCTTCTTTTAATGACGCCTTTGGCGCATTTTCATTTGTACTATAATATCTCATCTTAGTTTGATTTTTGTCCCTATTATTAATAGTTTAGAAGAAGTAACATGAAATCAAGAACAGTGTGGTTGCCATAAGAGCCCGCTAAAGAATCTTGTTCGTTGAAAGTCACTACTGAGTCGGGTTTCATCCCCGGTCTATATATTACGAACGGTACAGGATTTGCTGTATGAGTTTTAATGTGGCATGGTGTTGGGTGATCGGGTAGCAATGCAATTGTTACCGGTTCATTAATTTCGCTTGTTGCATTTATAATTGGCTGAACTATACGTTTGTCAAGGTCTTCAATTGTTCGGACCTTTAATTCCACATTTCCTTCATGTCCAGCTTCATCGCTTGCTTCTACATGTAGAAATACAAAATCATAATCTCCCTTAAGTGCATTGATTGCAGCATCAGCTTTTCCTTCGTAGTTGGTGTTGTATAATCCTGTTGCTCCTTCTACGTTTAGTACATCAAGACCGGCGTATATGCCAATGCCTCTAATCAAGTCAACGGCCGTAATTACTGCTCCTTTTTTGATATGATATAGTTCTTTTAATGTAGACATTGCAGGGCGATATCCGGGCGACCAAGGCCAAATCATATTTGCCGGATCTTTGCCGGCCGCAATACGCTTAATGTTGACAGGATGTCTCATTAAGATATCGTATGAACGTTTCATTAGTTCAATAATTAGATTGCATGTCGCTTCAGCTTCAATTGTTTCCGGCTTAGGTAAAACACTTTCTATTTCAACTCCGGGGACATCGTGAGGAGGCGTGCAAAGAATATTCTTATTACCGCCTTTAAGTTTCAAAAGATGTCGGTATGAAACACCACAGTGAAATGAAATGTTGTTAGACCCTAATTCGTTTTGAAGTGAATCAATAAGTAGTGAGGCTTCTTCTGTGGTTATATGCCCGGCAGAATGATTTTTAATCTTGCCATTCTCGATACATATAATGTTACAGCGCATAGCCATCTCATTATCATCAATATTTACCCCCATGCTTATAGCTTCAAGTGATCCGCGACCTTCGTAGACTTTTCGCACATCGTAACCTAAGATGCCGAGATTTGCAATCTCACTACCCGGTGCAAATCCATTGGGCACAGTGTTAAGAGTTCCACAAGCTCCATTTTTTGCCAAATAGTCAAAGCCGGGAGTTACGGCAAATTGGAGTGGAGTCTTGTCTCCTAAAGCTTCGATTGGCTCATCAGCCATTCCATCTCCAAGTATAATGATATGTTTCATTAAAAGTTGTCTTAAAAGTTAACCCTATCGGATGTTTGCAATGCTAATGATATCAGCAAAAACTCCGGCTGCTGTAACATCGGCTCCGGCACCATATCCTTTTATTATGATAGGATATTCTTTATAACGTTCGGTAGTAAGTGATATGACGTTGTTGCTCCCTTCAAGAGAATAGAATGGATGTTCATGATCAACTAATTGCAATCTTACAGATGCTTTAGCGTCATCAAGTTTTGCAACAAAGCGGAATTGTTGCTTTTTACTTTCTGCATCAATGCGTTTCTGCTCAAATATTTCGTCGAGTTCTGTTATTTTATTTAGGAAATCGTCAACTGAACCCTCAAAATATTTTTCAGGGATGAAAAGATCACATTTAACATCTTCTTGTTCCACACGGTAGCCCGCTTCTCGTGCAAGAATGACAAGCTTACGAATGACATCTTTTCCCGATAAATCGATGCGTGGGTCAGGTTCAGAGTAGCCTGCTTCACGAGCCATTACAATAGCCTTGCTAAATGGAGTTTCTTTGCTTAATACATTGAATATATAGTTAAGCGTTCCAGAGACAACGGCTTCAATTCGCAATATTTTATCGCCTGAATTGATTAGATTGTTTATGGTGTTAATAATGGGCAATCCAGCTCCTACATTGGTCTCAAAAAGGAATTTTACATCTTTTTTACGTGCAATCTTTTTAAGAGTATAATAGTTGTCGTAATTAGATGATGCGGCGATTTTGTTTGCAGCAACAACATTGACATTGTTTGACAATAAGTCCGCATAATATTCTGCAATATTTGTAGACGCTGTACAATCGACAAATACAGGGTTATATATATTCATTCCGATAACACCATTCTTTATGTTCTCTGATGTTGCCGGAATCGTAGATTCTTTTAATCTTACTTCGTAATTAGATAAGTCGATACCTTCGGAATCAAAAACGACATTCTTAGAATTTGCAATTCCTACAACTTTTAGCTGTAGCGCTTTCTCTTTCAAAAGTTTCTCTTGTTGGTGTCTAATTTGAGATAATAGTCTGCGACCAACATTCCCTATTCCGACAATAAATAAGTTCAGTACTTGTGTCTCTGATAGAAAAAATGAATCGTGAATGACATTAAGTGCTTTAGTCAGATTGGGCCGTTCGATTACAAAAGAAATATTTGTTTCGGTTGCTCCTTGAGCACAGGCAATAACGCTAATGCCATTACGCCCTAAAGTGTTAAATAGTTTTCCGGCAATACCGGCAGTGTGTCGCATATTTTCACCAACGACAGCTACAGTGGCAAGGTCTTCGGTGATTTCAACGCCGGTAAGCTCTCCTCTTTGCAATTCAAGACTAAACTCTTTAGAAATAACTTCAGCAGCTAATTCGGCATCGGAAGACTTGACTGCAATTGAAGTGTTGTTTTCACTCGCAGCCTGTGATACAAGGAATACACTAACGCCATTGCGTGCTAATGCATCGAAAATACGAGCATTAATTCCGTAAATACCAACCATACCCAATCCACTTACGGTAATTAAGCTGGTGTCGTTAATCGACGAAATCCCTTTAATTGCTTTTCCTTCCACGCTATGGAGGTCGGATGATATTAAGGTGCCTTTTGCCGATGAATTAAATGTGTTTTTTACTAAGATTGGAATGTTCTTATGAAAAACAGGATAAATAGTTGGCGGATAAATAACTTTAGCTCCGAAATTACACAATTCCATTGCCTCGGGAAACGAAAGATGGTCAATGACATAAGCTTTGTCAATGACGCGAGGATCGGCGGTCATAAACCCATCAACATCGGTCCAAATTTCAAGAGCGTCGGCATCAAGTGTAGCTGCCATAATTGCTGCAGTGTAATCACTACCACCACGCCCTAAATTGGTAATATCTCCGTCTTTGTCGGTGGCAATAAATCCGGGGATTATTGCGATATTGAAATTTGCGTTGTCGAATGTAGAATGAATTGCTTTGGACGTAGCTTCAGTATCAAGTACGTGCTTGCCAAATTGTTTTTTTGTAATTATGAAATTACGAGAATCGTAGTGCTTGGCTCCGTCAATCACTCTGGAAATAATTACGCTTGACAAACGTTCGCCATAACTTTGCACAACATCAAGAGTGCGAGGTGAGAGGTCTTTAATGAGATTTATGCCTCGAAATACGTTGCCAAGCTCTTCGAGTAGTGGATTGACAATAGATTTTACATCAAGACGTTTTTCTTCCGCAACAATTTCATCAATAACCTTAAGATGGCGTTCTACAATTGACGCATATGATTGGAGATAAGAGATGTCACCTTTACATGCAAGCTTTGCTGTGTTAATAAGTTGGTCGGTAATGCCACCTAATGCTGAAACCACAACTATCACTTGCTCATTTGAGCCTTCGACAATGTTTTTTACATAGCGTAGACTTGCAGGAGTTCCTACAGAGGTCCCGCCAAATTTCAATACCTTCATACCTCTTGTCCTAATACCATATTGTGAAATAAATCGTTTTCACTATGCGTTAAAAAGATTATACATTATGTATTAACGCATTAAAAAAGATTTTGACTTATCTTTTTACAAAGATAATTATTTTTAATAGCTAAATAGTATTTTGCTGTTTATTTTTTAGTTTTAGCTCAACTTTTTTAGTTTTATTTGCATTTTAATTAAAATTCACTTGTAAAATAGAATTTAATCTTGGGGAAGTCGCTTTGGGCCATTTGTAGGACGTAGTTAGAATCTGCCAAAAAGACATCACGCCCTTCTTTGTCAATAGCCATAAACTGGTGTTTACGTTTTTTGAACGCTGCGAGTGCTTCTGCGTCATCACTTTCTATCCAACATGCTTTATATAACGAAATTGGCTCCCATCGACATTGCGCACCATATTCATGTAGCAATCGATATTGTATCACCTCAAATTGAAGTTGTCCTACGGTGCCAATTAGTTTTCGGCCATTGAATTGATTGATAAATAATTGAGCAACACCTTCGTCCATTAATTGCTGAATGCCTTTATCGAGTTGCTTTGACTTCATTGGGTCTGAGTTCTCAATGTATTTAAACATTTCAGGAGAGAAACTTGGCAACCCCTTGAAATGTAGCTCTTCGCCAGATGTAAGAGTATCTCCAATTTTGAAGTTCCCGGTATCGGGGATGCCAACTATGTCGCCGGGGTATGCTTCGTCAACAATATTTTTCTTTTGTGCCATGAATGCTGTTGGCGCAGCAAATCGCATCATTTTGCCGGAACGAATATGTTTGTAGTTGGCATTTCGTTCAAATTTTCCGGAGCATATTTTTACAAAGGCGATGCAGCTACGATGATTGGGATCCATATTTGCATGAATCTTAAATACGAATCCTGAAAATCCCTCTTCGTCGGGTTTTATTTCTCGTTCCTGAGCTTTAATTGGGCGAGGCGCCGGGGCTATTTCGACAAAACAATCTAAAAGTTCTTTGACTCCAAATGTGTTGAGCGCAGAGCCAAAAAACACGGGGGCTAATTTCCCAGATAGATATTCTGTTACATCAAATTCCGGGTAAACTCCTTCTATTAGTTCGAGGTCTTCGCGTAATTTTGCTGCATCTGTTTCTCCTACATTCTCATCGATACGAGGGTCATTGATATCATCGATTTCTACACGACTTGAAATTACTTGTTTATTGGGTGTGAATAAATCAAGACTATGTTCATAAATATTGTATACGCCCTTAAATTTAGCTCCGATATTTATAGGCCAAGACAATGGGCGAACGCTGATTTTAAGTTCCGACTCAAGCTCGTCTAAAATCTCAAATGGGTCGCGTCCTTCGCGGTCAAGTTTATTTACAAAAATGATTACAGGAGTGTTACGCATACGACACACTTCCATAAGTTTGCGAGTCTGCATTTCTACACCCTTTGCGACATCGACAACGATGATAACGCTGTCAACGGCGGTTAAAGTGCGATATGTGTCCTCTGCAAAGTCTTGGTGTCCGGGGGTGTCAAGAATGTTTATTTTGTAATCTTTGTAATTAAAACCCATAACAGAGGTTGCGACAGAGATGCCACGTTGCTTTTCAATCTCCATCCAGTCGCTGGTCGCTGTTTTTTTTATTTTGTTTGATTTGACAGCTCCGGCAATATGTATTGCACCTCCATAGAGGAGTAATTTTTCAGTAAGAGTGGTTTTCCCGGCGTCGGGGTGAGAGATGATAGCAAATGTACGCCTGCGATTTATTTCTTCAGTCAGTGTTGACATTGTTATTCAGCTTCTTTTAATCGTTTAATACATTCTTGTAGAGATTCTTCCCAGTAGGGAATTTCTACATCGTAAGTTACTTTAATGCGGTCGCGTTTCAATACGCTATAATAAGGACGAGTAGCCGCAGTGGGGTAGTCCTCAGTGGGGATAGGGTATACTTTACACTCTTTAATTCCTGCAATGCGGAAAATGGCCTTAGTGAAATCATACCAAGAGCAAGCTCCTTCGTTGGTGAAATGGTAAATTCCTGCAACCCATTGTTGTGAAGATAAAATGGCAAATATTGCTTCTGCAAGGTCACGAGCATAAGTCGGAGTGCCAATTTGATCGCATACTACGCGCAATTCTTTATGTGTAGCTCCGAGATTAAGCATTGTTTTTACAAAGTTTTTACCATATGGGGAGTATAGCCATGCAGTACGAATTATGATGCTATTAGGGGCGAGAGCAAGAAGCGATGTCTCGCCTTGTCTTTTAGTTGTCCCATATTGAGAAATAGGATTCACTTTGTCGGATTCACTATATGGCTTATATGATTTACCGTCAAATACATAATCGGTTGAAATATGGATGATTTTAGCTCCAATTTGATCTGCAGCAATTGCAAGATTTTTTACGGCATTAACATTGATTGATGCGCACAATAATTTATCTTCTTCCGCACGATCTACGTTGGTATATGCAGCGCAATTAATAATATGAGTTATCTCTTTGGCTATAACATAATTTTCTACCGCTTTAGCATTTGTGAGATCCAATTCTTCAATATCGGTATATAGAGTCATGTTTGGCATCTTTGATTCAAGCACATTTCTCATTTCGCGCCCTAATTGCCCGTTGGCTCCGGTAACTAAAATTTTCATTTTGTACGTAGAATTTAAATTTAATGCAAATTTAATGAAAAAAGCGTGATAAATTAGCCCGACAAGGAATAAATTCAATGTCGGACTAATTTTATTGAGAAAAATATTTTGAGGAGAGTTCTATATGTTGTACATCTTGTAATATGTTTCTTTTCGCGCTTATTACTGCCGGAGGAGTTGAAGCGCTTGATATAATTTGAAGTGCTAATTTCAATTCATTGATTAACTCCGGATAATGTTGGCATAAAGAGTAACATAGTTTTATGCAGAGGGCTCTAACTCCCGGAGTCTCTGTCTCGGATAAAAAGTGGCTCATACAAAAATCAATTAAATCAGCGCGTATTTCATTGGGAGACCATTGCATTCTATATAATAATGTTAGGGAATGCCGTCGTATGGTTACATTCTTTGATGTAAATACTAACGAAATGAGAGGTTCTCGTATATAAATATGTTTATTTTGTTTATCCCAAGTTAAAACCCACAAAGCATTAGATGCTACTTTTGGATCTTCCGACGCTACATGATTATAAATAGTATGTAAATTTATATTACTTTGCTTAGCCCAGTTCAATATTTCAATAATGTCAAATTTTGACATGCGTTGAGATAGAATATCTAAAATTTCAGTCTCAGTCAAAGATATATTCATAAAGTTGCTTTTATCTTTTTTGGCAAACGACTATGCACATAATTATAAGACGTATCGATGAGTCCCTTGACAATTCGTCAAGGTTGAATTGTATCATATGGCGTTTATGCCAATGCCATGCTTGATGTATGTAGCTATGCTTTTCAAGAATTTCATCAAAATGATTTGGGTCCCATTTTAATTGCACAATTGATTTCTTTTCTAATGGTAATCCACAAAATATTTTGCCACATATGCGAAATGTAATATAATCATTGCCAAAAGGCATGTCTTCTGTTGCATATGGTTTTGTTAGACAGTATTCTCGGATGTCTTCAATATTCATATTTAAAAAATAAGAGAGAGTTTAATTTACTCTCTCTATTATTGGCGGAGAGGACGAGATTCGAACTCGTGGTAGGATTTGGTCCTACGTCGGTTTAGCAAACCGGTGGTTTCAGCCACTCACCCACCTCTCCAATTATTAAGTATGTCGTTTTATTTGCAATGTTATTTAAAACTTGCAGTGCAAAGGTATGTTGTTTTTGCCTATTTTGCAAATGTTTTTGTGATTTTTTGCAAAATTAGTTTGAAGACGTTTTACAAATATCTGAGCATCATTTATTTGAGCAAATATTGATTGTATAATTAATGTCGTTGTGTTTATGAGGTTTTATTGTTTTGCGGATTTTATATGTAATTCCGGGTAAATTTGGGTTGATAGTTATGATGGATTGAAAGTTTGAAATGTATTGTCGACATAAAATACAACAATACTGGTGATTTTCTTTGACGGCTCGATTTTGTTGGATATAACCTCGGCTATGGATTTTGATTGTTGTATATTGTCGGTCTTTTCTATTGTTGGATTGTGATTGAGTGTACTATTTTCAGTTTGTGCGTTTTTTGGTGAAATTTCCGTAATATCTGAAAACAAAGAGCGTCCCGATGGAAAGAGTTCATGCTCAGGTATTTGGCTTTCGTTGAATGCCAATTGGTTGTGTTTTTGAGCCTCTGAGATTTTAATATTTGAATTCGTGTCCATCTCTCCTTCGCCAAACATTAGCCAAATTATGGATAAATCGGGAAATGCGGAGTGAATCTTTCCGATTAGCTCATCAGAAATTTTTTTATTTCTGCCATTAAGTATTTGGGAGATGGTAGGGCGGGGTATGTTGCAAGTATCGGCAAATTGCGATATTGCGATTTGTCGATAATCCATGAACTTTTTTAATCGAGAAACGATATCCATGCTATTTGTGTTTTTAAATTATTAGTGTTGCAAATGTAACTAATAAAATTGGGATATGCAAATTTTGAATTGTTAACTTTTGCTCGTTTTGAGTTTACAAATGCGCCACTGCGATAGGAAATTCTAAGCGAAGCAGGGTGTAGCTTGTGGATTTGCTTATAGTGTGGCTTTAGGTATAATGTTATAATACGTATGATAATCAGTATGTTAATGTGTTTGGTTCGTTGGAAAGCTTAGTTCGGTGGCAGTTTTGGTGGAAAAATTGACGTATTGCTTGATGTAAAATGTGTAATTAGTATGAATATTAGTGTGTTATGGAGTAATTTTTTTGGTAGAATGAGCGTATTTTTAAATGTAATTGGTGTTTTGAGTTGCAAATGGAGTTACTGCATGCTCAGTTTATGAGTGTATTGGAGGTGTTTGGGTTTGAATTGTTTGCAGATGTAATTACGAACCGGGGAGTTGAATTGGCGAGTTAAATTAAGTTAATCATTTACCTATGTAAATAATGTTTACGTTTGAAGATGGGTGATGTATAATTAGAAATAAATTTTTATTTTGGGTTAGATTATTGATATCTGAAAAAGATGCCCAAATGCCATTCTAATATGTTGAGGGGGCTTTTTGCTCCATAATTAATCGCCGTAGAATTTAATATTTGAATTAATATTGAGTTGTATTGTTGTTTATTATAAGTAATATTTTAAAGTAATATTACTTATCAGATTTGCCATTGATGCATTTGTTGTGGAAAAATAGTATTGTGAATATTACTCCGATTATTTGTGATAATTAAGATTGTGGTTTTCTCATAATGCACATTATGTAAAATCGTATATTCGCCACCTCCTTTCTTAGATATTATGCTAATCTACTACAACTTTAATTGTTGTTTCGTTGTAGCGGGTTTAAATATTCCTTTGAGTAATATTTGAAATTATTGGAATATTGTTTAATTTTGTACTCTATTTAATAATGTATATTTATTTATAGATTATTAACCGGATAAATTTGATTCAAAAATTATAAATCTCATTATGGCAGAAATTAAAGAGAAATTATTCGACCAATTTCCCCCTATTACGACTGAACAATGGAGAGAAAAAGTCGATGCCGACCTTAAGGGAGCTCCCTTTGAAAAAAAATTGGTTTGGCGTACAAACGAAGGATTTAACGTAAATCCAATGTATCGTTTGGAAGATATCGAAGGTTTGAAAACCATTGACACTCTTCCCGGTGAATATCCCTATGTTAGAGGCACTAAGAACAATAATGATTGGCTTGCACGTCAAGAAATTATTGTTGACAATGTAGCTGATGCAAATGCCAAAGCGTTGGAAGTATTAACTAAAGGTATTACTTCTGTATATTTCAAATTGTCTAAAGACCAAATTGATGCTGCTCAAATTCAAGCTCTTTTAAATGGTATTGATTTAGCTACAGTTGAAGTTAACTTTGGATGCTGCCCAGCTTGTGCTAAAAAGTTGTGTGAAGTTTTAGTGGCAATTATTAAGCAGGCAGGTGTTGTTGACTCTTTCCGTGGTTCGATTGATTATAATCCTTTACGTAAAGCCCTTCGTTATGGTGGCGAAATTCTCTCGACAGCGGTTGCTGATGCTAAAGAGATGATAAACTTGGCGCAAGAAATCAATGGACTTCGTGTTATTTCAGTTGATTCTGCAATGCTTTCAAATGCAGGATGCTATATTTACCAAGAATTGGGATATGCATTAGCTTGGGGCGCTGAATGGCTCAATCAACTAACTGATGCCGGTGTAGATGCTACTGAAGCTGGTTGTGCTATTAAATTTAATATGGGAATTTCGTCTAACTATTTTATTGAGTTAGCTAAATTCCGCGCCGCACGTATGCTTTGGGCGCAGATCGTAAAACAATATGAGCCTAAATGCGATTGTGCTTGTAAGATGATGGTACATGCAGAGACATCTCGTTACAACCAGACGATTTATGATGCACATGTGAACTTACTCCGTAGTCAAACAGAGGCAATGTCAGCAGCTTTGGCTGGTGTAGATTCTATAACAGTAGTTCCGTTTGATGCTCCTTATAAAACTCCGGATGCTTTCTCAGAACGTATTGCTCGCAATCAGCAATTCCTTCTTAAAGAAGAAAGCCATCTTGATAAAGTTGTTGACCCGGCAGGTGGTTCATATTATGTGGAAACACTTACTGTCTCAATTGCACAACAAGCATGGGAACTTTTCCTCAATGTTCAAAATGAAGGAGGTTTCTTCAAAGCTGTAACTGAAGGCACCGTTCAGAAAGCTGTAAACGAATCTGCGGCAAAACGTCAGTCGGATGTAGCTCGTCGCAAAGAAGTTTTGTTAGGTACAAACCAATACCCTAACTTTAATGAATTGGCTGCAGAAAAAATAGAAAAAACTGGTTGTAATTGTGGTTGCAATCATTCTGATGGAGATTCAGCAAAAGCGCTAAATAATACACGTCAGGCAAGTGATTTTGAAAAATTACGTCTTGCTACTGAACATGCGGCTAATCGTCCGAAAGTATTTATGCTTACAATCGGTAATTTGGCTATGCGTTTGGCTCGTGCTCAGTTCTCTAGCAACTTCTTTGGTTGTGCAGGTTATGAAATCATTGATAATATCGGTTTTGAATCAATCGCTGATGGCGTGAAGGCTGCTTTTGAAAAACAGGCTGATATTATCGTGCTATGTTCATCTGATGATGAATATGCTCAATACGCTCCCGAGGCTTTTGAACTTATCAATGGTAAAGCCAAATTTGTAGTTGCCGGCGCTCCTGCCTGCACCGAAGAATTGCAAGCAAAAGGTATTACTGAATTCATTCATGTTCGTTCTAACGTGCTTGACACTCTTCGTAAATTTAATGCCGAACTTTTAAAATGATTTCTTACCAATGAGACCGGATTTTTCTAAAATTAATATAATTGACGATGCTTTTGCATCGCAAGCCGCTCCTATTCAAGATGGTGAAAAGTGGCTTACCCCCGAATTAATACCCGTTAAACCTGTGTACACTAAGGCAGACTTAGAAGGGATGGAGCATCTTAATTATGTAGCAGGTATTCCTCCGTTCCTACGTGGCCCGTATTCAGGAATGTATGCAATGCGCCCTTGGACCATTCGCCAATATGCTGGGTTCTCAACTGCTGCTGAATCTAATGCGTTCTATCGTCGCAACCTTGCGTCAGGTCAAAAAGGTCTTTCAGTAGCGTTTGACCTTGCTACTCACCGTGGTTATGATGCTGACCATGAACGTGTTGTTGGTGACGTTGGTAAAGCTGGCGTTTCTATATGCTCGTTGGACGACATGAAAGTGTTGTTTGATGGTATACCATTGAACAAAATGTCGGTATCAATGACAATGAATGGTGCTGTTCTTCCTGTATTGGCATTCTATATTAATGCCGGATTGGAACAAGGTGCTAAGCTTGAAGAAATGGCAGGTACAATCCAAAACGATATTCTTAAAGAATTCATGGTGCGTAACACCTATATTTATCCACCGGAATTCTCAATGCGTATTATTGCCGATATCTTTGAGTATACTTCACAAAATATGCCAAAATTCAACTCGATTTCAATTTCGGGTTACCACATGCAAGAAGCCGGAGCAACTTGCGACATCGAACTTGCTTACACTTTGGCTGATGGTTTGGAATATCTTCGTGCCGGAGTTAATGCCGGAATGGATATCGATGCATTTGCCCCTCGCCTATCGTTCTTCTGGGCTATTGGCATGAATTTCTTTATGGAGATAGCTAAGATGCGTGCAGCTCGTATGCTTTGGGCGAAGATTGTTAAACAATTCAATCCGAAAAACCCCAAATCACTTGCACTTCGCACCCACTCTCAGACTTCGGGTTGGTCGCTTACAGAGCAAGACCCCTTCAACAATGTTGGTCGTACATGTATCGAAGCTATGGGTGCTGCTTTGGGACACACACAATCGCTCCACACTAATGCACTTGATGAAGCTATCGCATTACCTACCGACTTCTCTGCACGTATTGCCCGTAATACTCAAATCTATATTCAAGAAGAGACTTATATTACAAAAGAGATCGACCCATGGGCAGGTTCTTATTATGTTGAGTCATTGACCAACGAAATTGCTCATCGTGCATGGCAGCATATTCAAGAAATCGAAAAACTTGGTGGTATGGCTAAGGCTATTGAGACCGGTCTGCCCAAACTCCGTATCGAAGAAGCTTCAGCAAGAACCCAAGCTCGTATAGACTCAGGTCGTCAAACAATTGTTGGTATTAACAAATACCGTCTTGACCACGAAGATCCCATCGATATTTTGGAAATTGACAACACTGAGGTTCGCAAAGAACAAATCGAACGCCTCAATGTAGTAAAGGGTGGTCGTGATGAAGCCGCAGTTAAAGAAGCTCTTGCTGCAATTACAGAATGTGTTCGCACTAAGGAAGGTAATCTTCTTGACCTTGCAGTTAAAGCCGCAGGATTGCGTGCTACTTTGGGTGAGATTTCCGATGCTTGTGAAGATGTTGTCGGACGTTATAAAGCAGTTATAAGAACAATTTCAGGCGTGTATTCTAACGAAACAAAACAAGACTCTGACTTCATCAAAGCTCAGCAGATGTGTCAGGAATTTGCAAAGAAAGAAGGTCGTCAACCTCGTATCATGATTGCCAAGATGGGTCAAGATGGTCACGACCGTGGTGCTAAAGTTGTCGCTACAGGCTATGCTGACTGTGGTTTTGATGTCGACATGGGACCATTGTTCCAAACTCCCGCCGAAGCTGCTCGTCAAGCTGTAGAAAACGACGTGCATATCCTTGGCGTATCATCACTCGCTGCAGGTCATAAGACTTTGATCCCTAAGGTAATTGATGAACTCAAGAAACTTGGTCGTGAAGATATCATGGTTACTGCAGGTGGAGTTATCCCTGCTCAAGACTATGACTTCCTCTATAAAGCAGGTGTAGCTGCAATCTTTGGCCCCGGTACACGTATTCCCGACTCTGCTATAAAGATGTTGGAAATACTTATGGTTGAGGATTAAAAATCCGTAATATCATATTAATCAAACGGGAGGCTCTTCATACAGCTTCCCGTTTTTTTGTTATTTAATTTGCTTAAATGTCACATTAATAGCGCGATTGTTGCTTTAATTGGCTATATTGTTAAAAAAAAACACTATATTTGCATAAAATTGAGAAGAAGAATAATACCTAAATCAGCTTTTTTAATAATATAATTCTATGTGTGGAATAGTCGGTTATATAGGAAATTCGCAGTGTTTCCCGGTTCTTATTAAAGGGCTTCATCGTTTGGAGTATCGTGGTTACGATAGCGCAGGAGTTGCTATTATAAATAAGGACAATCAGATTAATCTATATAAGACTCGTGGTAAAGTTAATGATTTGGAGAACTTTTGTCAATCGAAAGACACGACCGGTTGTATAGGAATTGCACATACTCGTTGGGCAACACATGGCGAACCTAACGATATCAATGCACACCCCCACGCGAGTGCCGACGGAGATATCGCAATCGTTCATAATGGCACTATTGAGAATTACAATGTCCTTAAGCAGGCATTAGAAAAACATGGTTGCGAATTTAAAAGTGAAACCGATACAGAGGTATTAGTTCAACTAATACAATACATCAAAACAACAAACAACTGTTCCCTCATTGAGGCTATTACCGAAGCATTAGGTCAAGTGATTGGTGCATATGCTATCGCAGTTGTCGATCGCAATACCCCTGATACGATTATTGCCGCTCGTAAAAGTTCTCCACTTGTCATTGGTATCGGCGAAGATGCTACATATTTGGCTTCCGACGCAACGCCAATAATTGATTATACCGACAAGGTCGTTTATCTCAATGATGACGAAATCGCAATCATTAAAAAGGGAGAACCTTTACGTGTTATTACTATTGATAATGAACCGTCAAAAATTGATATTCAAACGCTTAAATTATCGGTATCGCAACTTGAAAAAGGAGGTTATCCTCATTTCATGTTGAAAGAAATATTTGAACAAACTTCAACCATTGGCGATTGTATTCGTGGTAGAGTTGTCAATAATCAGATATTGCTTTCGGGAGTAATGGACAATAGTGAAAAATTTGCATCATGCAACCGTATTATTATCGTAGCTTGTGGCACATCTTGGCATGCCGGATTGATTGGTAAACGTCTTATTCAAGATATAGCACGAGTCCCGGTAGAAGTTGAATATGCAAGTGAATTCCGATACTCTAATCCTGTAATTACATCCCGCGACATAGTGATAGCTATTTCGCAATCGGGTGAAACCGCCGATACTCTTGCTGCAATTAATTTAGCAAAAGAAAAAGGTGCGTTCGTATATGGGGTATGCAACGTAGTAGGGTCTTCAATTGCTCGTGCCACTAATTCCGGAACGTATATTCATGTCGGTCCCGAAATTGGTGTCGCATCAACCAAAGCATTCACCGGACAAGTAACTGTTCTAACTATGCTTGCGCTGGCAATCGGACAGTTGCGTAATACTGTTTCATCGGATACATTAATCAGAGTGACCTCTGCAATTAAAATGGTACCTGAGTTAATTAAAGAAACACTTAAGCTCAACAGCGCAATTGAAAAATTATCAAGTACATTCACATACGTCCACAATTTCCTTTACCTTGGACGTGGATATAATTACCCTTCAGCACTTGAAGGCGCACTTAAGCTCAAAGAAATCTCCTATATACATGCAGAGGGCTACCCCGCCGCCGAAATGAAACACGGACCAATTGCTCTTATAGATCACGAAATGCCCACTGTAGTAATTGCCCCGATGGATGAATTGCATGATAAAATAATCTCAAACATTCAACAGGTAAAAGCTCGAGGTGGATCAGTTATAGCAATTGTAACAAAAGGAGATAAAGCAATTAAAGAAATCGCTGATTTCGCATTGGAAATTCCTAAAGTTCCGGAATGCCTCTCCCCTATTATCGCATCAATTCCACTACAGCTCCTTGCCTATCATATTGCAGTAAAAAAAGGATGTAATGTAGATATGCCACGCAATTTAGCAAAATCAGTTACAGTAGAGTAAATTGCTCCCAAAATCGAAATCGAACAAATACAACTGAAAATATCGGCAAAAAATTTGTAGATACAAAAATAATACCTACCTTTGTCCCCTGTAAAAGGACATCGAAAATTGCCTTGTGGTGTAATGGTAGCACGTCGGATTCTGGTTCCGCCTGTGAGGGTTCGAATCCTTCCAAGGCAACAAAAAATCGCTAAACGCTTATTTTTTGAGCAGTTTAGCGATTTTTGTTTTGTAAAAACATCCTCCTTCAATCCAAGCATACTATCCTGAAGCGCCTCCTTAGTTTGATACCATCC
>CAYWXG010000044.1:0-22160 GCA_964462445.1 uncultured Barnesiella sp.
ACAAATCGCTCAATACAACAAATATCATACGACTTGGGATTTCCCAATCAATCATCAATTGTAAAAGCGGAGTAGGGGCGTTTGCCGAATACGAGGTCGGCATGCTCGTTATTGCGACTGCGCACCGTTTCCTCTATCAGTTGGCGAAAATAGAGTGCAGTCATCGTGTCACCTTGCTCCATTAATGCGTAGCATCGGCTATTGATATTCATAAGCAGTTCTTCCACAGCCATCCCCTCAGCCGGCATCGACAATATCTTGTTGCTATACATTTCGGCAGTTTTCTCTATCAGTTCATAGCGATTTTGGCGGTGAGATTCCTCTGCTGCTATTTCTTCCTCCGATTTTTCGCTACCACATGCCGTTGCCGACAATGCAAGTGCGACAACCACCACTATCGGCATAATCGCATGATAGAATTTTATATAGCAATTACTAAATTTCATAATTTAAAAAGCAAATTATAGCTCAAGCAGTGAGCCGATATGCGCTTTCACGCGTTCCATCAGCCAGCGTGGGGTAGAGGTCGCTCCACATATCCCGATACGTTTCACCCCCTTAAGCCATTCTACATCAATATCGTTTTCATCGCTGATGAGGCGAGTCGCATTGTTGACGGCGTGACATTCCGAAAATAAGAAACGTCCGTTGCTACTCTTTTTCCCCGACACAAACAATACCAAATCATGCTCAGAGGCAAAGCGTCGCAACGAGTCCACGCGGTTAGCTACCTGTCGGCATATAGTGTCGAAACTGCGGAATGATGCCCCGGGTTGCATTCGCTGTTCTATCTCCGCGATGACCGATTTAAATCCCGATAGCGACATCGTAGTTTGCGAGTACAGGTCAACATCACGATTATAGTCTATTTTGTCAAGGTCATCAACTCCTTGCACCACTATTGCATTGCCGTCGGTCTGTCCTACCAATCCATTTACTTCTGCGTGCCCCGGTTTGCCATATATCACAATCTGTCGGTTGCAGGCTGCCCCTTCTTTATAGCTCTCTTTGATGCGTTGTTGCAATTTTAGAACCACCGGACATGTGGCATCGATAATACTGATGCCATTCTGACGCGCAACTTCGTAGGTCGATGGAGGCTCCCCATGCGCACGTAGCAACACTCTGACATTGTGCAAGCAATTCAAATCATCGTGAGTGATAGTTCTCATTCCCTTGTCCGACAATCTTTTAACCTCATCACTATTATGCACAATATCGCCAAGACAATACAATTCGGCATCTTTCGCCAATGCCGCTTCAGCCTTTTCAATTGCCGTTACAACACCGACGCAAAACCCCGAACCATTATCGATTTCGATTGTGATTGTCTCTGCCATTTTGCTGCTTGCTCCCGATATTATTTCTCTCCGCTTAAAGCTCGGTTAAATTGGTTGAGCAACCATTCATTTTGCTCATCGATAGTCATTTCCGTATTATCCAAGTCGATAGCATCATCGGCACGTCGTAGCGGGCTCTCTTCGCGTGTCATGTCGATATGGTCGCGCGACACTACATTTTCAAGCACTTGCTCATAGGTGGTTGTCGTGTCCCCCTTCTCTTGCAATTCGAGCCAACGGCGGTGTGCGCGTGTTTCGGCAGGCGCGTTGACATAAATCTTTAATTCAGCATCAGGGAATACTGTTGTGCCTATATCGCGACCATCCATTACGATGCCTCGACCCTCGCCAAATGCCTGTTGCTTTGCAACAAGGGCATGACGCACTGCCGGTATCACTGCTACCGGCGACACGCTCGACGATACTCGCAACGTGCGTATTTCCTTCTCAACATCGCGACCGTTGAGCAATGTGTGTTGTCCGTCGGCACATGGAAGGAAATCAATATTGATATCGCCCAATGCTGCAACAAGGGATTCCACGTCAACGCTGCCATCTGCAAGTATCATATCATGTTCCAATGCATAGAGCGTGACTGCCCGATACATCGCGCCGGAATCTATATAACGATAACCAATACGCTTGGCAAGCTCTTTAGCCATTGTACTCTTTCCCGATGATGAAAATCCATCGATAGCTATAATTATTTTATTGTCAGTACTGTTCATATTAATTGATGAAATCGTTGATGTCAAGTCGCAAATTAAGCATAAATGTTGTTGCTCCCGTGTGGGGTTGTGCAAATGCAAAACTCAATCCGAATTTATTCACATTAAGCCCGGCACCGAGTGTAAATCCCGACAATAGACTACGTGAATATGTACTCATATCCGTGCGTACTTTGTAGTTATAGCCGAGGCTGATATAAAATTTATCTGAAGGGGTAAAGTCCGCTCCGAAAATAAGGTGACGGAATAGGTTTGACCCAAACGAGTCCTTCACTTCAGGTTCTGCTTGTGTTGTCCCATCCCCCGGGTCATAGTAGGGGAGATGCCACTTTGTCAGATTCCACGCTGTTATTGAGAATCGCAATGGCGATGCCCCAAAACGCTGTGACCAACCGATACGCAAATCAACCGGCAAGCGGTCATATCGTTCATTGAAACGTTTTACCTGACCGCCAAGATTTGCTACGACAAACGACAACGATAAATCACGCTCTTCGTCATAATAATTCAGACCTAAGTCGGTGGCAATTGCAAATGCCGAATATTCCTCGTAGCCGCTATAAATCATTTTCAATGTGGCTCCACCTCGCAAGCGTCCGGTGATGTCGTGAGAATATGTTCCACTAAACGATATATCCTTTGGAGAAAATTCTCCGGTCAAAATCCCATTTTCATCTGCACCGGTTATTGAACCATAGCCATAATACTGAATACCGATTGCCCACGCTCCATATTCTCCGGCAGCGCGTGCATATCTAACTCCGGCAAAATTAGAGTCACCGAGATAGCGCATGTAGTTGACCAATAGTTGATTGTCCATTTCTCCTCCGAGTAGGCCCGGATTTTGGTCGGTCGAACCAAGATAACCATCTATGGTGGTGATATTAACGCCGCCAAGTCCATATATGCGTGCCGACGATGTTGTATTGAGGAAATTATAGGCAGTAGAACCCTCTTGAGCCGACATCATAGTGCCCGCAAGAGTTACAATTATGCCTGATATGATGTTACGTAAATTCATTTTATGCTTCGGTAGTGTTATAAGTTTTAAGTGTACTCTACCTTTATTTACTAACGTTTAATTCTCATTTTTAGTATATCTTGAATCTTAGCTTTTGGGCAACACGACTCTGTCTCCAAGTTTTTGAGCAAAAGCACGTCGTAAATCATCTAATGATGCAATTTCTGCCAGTAATTGTGTCACCTCGTTGATGTCGCCTTGTTGCTTCGACAACTGTCGCAATTGCTCTCGTTTCCCTCGTATTTCATATTGCAACATTGCATTTTTTAGTGCGTAGATAGCTCGTGGTAGCAACTCGTTGAGGCGCTCTTTCTCCGACTCAACATGTGAGTATTTTGAATGAACTTTACTCAACTTATGTTTCGACGATGCCATCTCTGTGACCATTTTGCGCAAATCGTCATCGGGCGATGAGGTCAGTCGACGTATAAAAAATATCTCAGTGTGATTGTCAAGGCGATTATAATGTTCTGCATCAATTGCTTCGAGAAGCAACTTCTCTTTATGCTTTATTTGCTCAAGATTGTTGGCTGTGTTGCGTATTTCGCTTGTACCATTATCCCATTGTTGCTGACGAAGTTGCAACGATTGTTCCTCGGCAACTGCGCGGTCTGCTTCCCAATCGGTGGCAATTAGGTTGCGACATTCTGCAACTAACTTGTTGTAGCCGGGATTAGAAAACTCAATATTGTCAAATGCAAACTCCTGCATTATATAGTCTATCACACGAATATTTATCGGCTGGTCGTTGTCATCAACTGTCGGCAATTCAACCATTCCGTAACGCACTATGTATCTCGCGATTTCATATTCAAACGGGGCTAATAATGCGATGCGGCTATTATCGTATTGTGGAATATTGATTATTCGTTCAGGTGTTGATTGTGCGTTACCACCTGTCGTTTCGCTTGATGTCCCGTTCGCAACATCAATTTGCGAAGTATCAGAACCATCTCCGCCCAAATTATCTTCATTGAGCGACGCACGAGCTTTATCTCTCATGCGTTGTTGTGCTTCTTGCTCGGCGCGTTCTGTAATAAACTTCTTTATTTGCAGTAATAATACCTTTTCATCTATGTCGAGTGAGCGGCTACACTCCTTGACATAGAGTGAACGAACAATGTCATCGGGTATCACTGAAATTGAGCGTACAATATCATTTATCGCCTTCGAACGAGCTATTGGATCATTGGCGGCCTCTTTTAAAAGAATATCTGTCTTGAAACGTATGAAATCCGTTTCATGCATTTTGATATATTCCTCAACTTCGCTTGAAGAATGGCTTTGTGCAAATGAGTCGGGGTCATCACCATCGGGGAGCAACACTACCTTTATATTTAATCCTTCGGCAAGTAGTAGATCGATACCGCGAAGAGATGCTTTAATGCCGGCGGGGTCGGAGTCGTAGATAAGTGTGACATTATTTGTGAATCGATGTATGAGTCTTATCTGACCTTGGGTGAGCGACGTTCCCGATGATGCTACGACATTCTCTATGCCGCTTTGGCTCATCGAAATTACGTCCATATATCCCTCAACGAGTATACACTTATCTTTGTCGCTGATTGATTTCTTTGCTTGATATAGTCCGTAAAGTTCGCGACTCTTTGAATATATTATCGATTCCGGCGAGTTGACATACTTCGCCATCTTCTTGTCTGTGCGCAGTGTTCTACCTCCGAAAGCCACTACTTTCCCTGAGATTGTATGCACGGGATACATCACACGGCCTCTAAATCGATCATAAAGGGAATTGTCATCGCGTCGTGCTACTAATCCTGTGTCAATCAGATATTTTTCATTGTAACCTCGCTCTTTTGCTTGGTTAAGCAATTCATTGCCACGGTCTATTGAGTATCCCAACCGAAATCGCTTGATGGCGGCATCACTGATTCCGCGCTCGCGGAAATAGCTATAGCCGATATCGCGCCCCTCTTCGGTTTCGCTCAAATTTTTTTCAAAGTGTGATAGGGCAAACTCATTCACATTGAACATATTTTCCCTATCGGATTCCTCCTCTCGCTCTTCATCGCTAAGTTCGCGTTCCTTTATCTCTATATTGTATTTCTTTGCAAGATAACGCAACGCTTCATTGAACGACATCTTCTCATGCTCCATGATGAAGTTGACAGGACTTCCTCCCTTTCCACAACTAAAACATTTGCAGATACCTTTCGACTTAGATACTGAAAATGAAGGAGTTCGTTCATTATGAAAAGGACACAGACCGATATAGTTGGCACCGCGACGTTTGAGCGTCACAAAATCGCTTACCACATCAACGATTTCGGCGGCATCTAATATCTTCTGTACGGTATCTCTATCAATCCTTTTCATTTAGCAGGAATTCTTAAATGTTTCAAGAGTGCGATTTACAATTGTTTTGAAATTCAAATATTGCATATGCTTTTAATCCCACACGCACTTTATTGTGCAAATGTACTCATTTAATCCGTATTTCTAAAATCTCATATGCCTATTTTATTGGCGATTTTCAGTAGTTTCAACGATGAGTATATTGCTGCAAATCTTATAGGGTGATACTTATGCATTCACCTTCGTTGAGGGTATGCTTCCGGTTCTACTACCTCTAATTCGGGTTCTCCGGTCCATAACGTAATATCATTTAGCGAAATCTTTTCATGCTCTACCCCTCCATTCACCGAAGCTCCGAGTGTCCCATTTCCAAGTATTAATGTCTCCTCAAAATGTTCTGCCGTCGGTCATATTTCAATTGCAACTCTTGTTTCTCAACTGCCCAAGAAGCAACTCCAATGGTCAATGAAAATAGTAATAATATTATTCTCGCTTTCAGTCTTGTCATGGTTCAAAATGTGATAATGTTAGATCCCTGTCTTTTTAATTAGAAAATAAGGGCATAACTGACTTATTATAATTTCAGCCACGCCCTTATTATTCTACGAGACATCAAATGGTCTTTAATCCCATTTATTAAAAATCAAATAAGCATTATCGCGGCAATACATTGATATCTAACTTATTGTATGCGCGTTCAGCTTTTTCGCGAGCTTCCTCTACAGTGTCGGCAGTTGCGAGAATCACACCCATACGGCGATGTCCTTTAATTTCTGGCTTACCAAAAATTCGGATTTGAACGCCGGATTCTTCAAGCACTTTATCAAGATTACACATTTCGATTTTATCGGTATCTCCTTCAACAACAATAGCACGTGATGCCGAGGGACCATAGAATTTGATGTCGTTGACAGGGAGTCCGAGTAATGCACGTGCATGAAGCCCGAATTCGCTCAATTCTTGAGAAATCATGGTCACCATTCCTGTGTCGTGGGGGCGTGGCGAAACTTCCGAGAAGATTACCTCATCTCCTTTGATGAAAAGTTCTACTCCAAATATGCCATATCCTCCCAAAGCATCTGTAACTTTCTTTGCTATTTCCTTTGCCGATTCCAAGGCTTTGTCGCTCATCGGTTGGGGTTGCCATGAATAACGATAATCCCCGTTGATTTGGATATGTCCTACCGGCTGACAACATGTAGTGCCGGCTACTGAACGAACAGTTAACAATGTGATTTCGTAATCAAAATTTACAAAACCTTCAACTATAACGCGACCTGCTCCTGCACGGCCACCTTCTTGAGCCTCGCGCCATGCTGCTTCGATTTGATCCGCACTCTTTATAGTTGATTGTCCATGTCCCGATGAACTCATAATTGGCTTTACTACACAAGGAATTCCGATTTCGTCTATCGCTGCGCGGAATTCTTCCTCGGTTTCTGCAAATTTGTATTGTGAGGTCTTGATGCCAAGTTCTTCAGCTGCCAATCGGCGAATTCCCTCTCGATTCATTGTCAAGCGGGCTGCTCGTGCGGTTGGAGTGACGTTGTATCCCTCTTTTTCAAGTTCCACAAGTACATCGGTGGCTATTGCTTCTACTTCAGGAATAATGTGGTCGGGCTTCTCTTTTTCGATAACTTCGCGCAATGCTGCGCCATCAAGCATATTGAATACGTAACTGCGGTGAGCTATCTGCATTGCAGGTGCATTGGCATACTTATCGCAAGCTATAACTTCAACGCCGTAACGTTGCAATTCTATTGCCACTTCTTTCCCAAGTTCTCCACTTCCCAACAACAAAGCTTTTTTACCTACCGGTGTCATCACCGAGCCAATTTTTACCATTTCTTCTAATTGATTATATTAATAATTATTTATTTGATAATTATTTATTTGACACTTTAATTATTTTCTGTCATTCGCTGTCTCACTACTTCGTAAATCATTACCCCGGCTGCTACCGATACATTAAGTGAACCAATATGGCCTAACTGTGGTATTGATACAAATCGATCACATTGACGAATCACTTCGGGAGAAATCCCTTTATCTTCTGCTCCCATTACAATAGCTAATGGAGTGTTGTAGTCTACTTTGGTGTAGTTGATATCAGCCTTTTCGCTTGCTGCTACTACTGTATATCCATTCTCTTTGAGAAATTTTACCGCCCCTTGCACCGAGTATTCTCTACACACCGGGATGTGATGTAACGCACCGGCCGATGTTTTCATCGCATCGCCACTAACCGATACGCTGCCATGGTAGGGTATGACGATTCCATCAACTCCTGCACATTCGCATGTTCGTGCTATCGCTCCGAAATTTCTCACATCGGTTATGCCATCAAGTACAACTATAAATGGTTGAACACCTTTCTCATATAATTCGGGTACCAAATGGTCAAGCCTGTGGTATATGACTGATGAGAGAATTGCTATTACTCCTTGGTGATTTTTGCGAGTAATTTTATTCAACTTCTCTACAGGAACTCGTTGGCAATATATTTTGTCTCGTTTAATTAGCGCAAAAAGTTCTGCTGCAAGTTCGCCGTAAAGCTCCTTGCGAATCATTATTTTGTCTATTTCTTTTCCGGCCTCAATTGCTTCTATGACGGCTCTGATACCATATATATAATCTGATGCTTCCATTTTTTTTCGATGAGTTTTAATAATTATTCTCCGGCAATTAACGATTGAGCTGTGTTGCGAGCCGCTTCATTGTTTTTGTCGCCGGAAAGCATGAGCGCAAGCTCTTCGATTCGTTCCTCTTCGCTGAGCTTACGTACCTTTGTGTTTGTTGTTGTTTCTGTATCCTCCTTAAATACTTTAAAGTGCACATCTCCCTTAGCTGCTACGGGCGGTAGGTGTGTGATTACTATCACTTGTATTCTGCGTGATATATCTTTCATCAATTTACCCATTCGGTTAGCTACATCGCCTGACACTCCTGTGTCTACTTCATCAAATATGATTGATGGGAGTTGCACATGTTCTGCTACTAATGCCTTTATCGACAACATCAATCGAGAGATTTCTCCTCCCGATGCAGTATCTTTTACCGGCATTAATGTCTGATTCTTATTGAAAGCAAACAAGAAGTTGACTTTGTCGGCTCCGCTTGCACTCAGTTCTGTCGGGCTGATTTCAATTTCTGCCCTCAAATTTTTCATTCCTAATGGGGTCGCGCTTGTCAGTAGTGATTCTCGGAACTTAGCTGCAACATCTCTGCGTGCTTCTGATAATAATGCTGCTTGTTCAATCGCTTGTATTTTCGCTATTTTTGCTTTTGAGGCATATTGCTTTATCCTTTCATCGGAATTATCAATTGAGTCAATACGCTCGCCCAATTCCTTATGCATTGCAATTAATGCATCTTCATTATCAACCGATAGCTTGCGTTGGATGCTATATATATCGTTCAATCGCTCTTCTACATAACTTAGCCGTTGGGGATCTGCTTCAAGGCGATTATTAATAGCATCTACTGTATCTTTGATATCAGTCGCTTCAATGCGTAGCGTCTCTATACGCTCGTTGAGCGTTTGTGATTCCGCCAAGCTATCTAACCCATTAATTGCCGATTCACTTTGGCGGAGACTGTTCAGAATATTGTTTTCGTTGCCATCAAATAATTCAAGTATTTGACAAAGTGAACCTTTGATATGATTTACATTGGATAAAATATTATATTCCTGTTCCAATGCCTCTTGTTCTCCTGATTGAAGATTTAGTTGCTCCAACAATTGTAGTTGATATCGCAAATATTCTTCTTCAGCCTTCGATGTTTCTGATGCTCGTTTCGCTGTTTGATACTTCTTTAACGCGATGCGAAAAGTATTATAGGCTTCACTATAATTGATTTTTGCACTTTTATCATTGAGCATTGTGTCAACAAGTGTCAGCTGATATTCATTATCGGCAAGAAGTAGATTTTGGTGTTGTGAATGTAAATCTACAAGTCGAATTGCTATCTCTCGCAGCAATGTTAACTGCACAGGGACATCATTTACAAATGAACGTGAACGTCCGGCAGTTGTTATCTCTCTTCGTAATATCAGTTGCTTGTTGAGCAAATCGATGTCATTCTCGGTAAGGATTTTCTCTATCTCATCGTAGTCGGTGATATCGAAGACTCCCTCTACTACCGATTTCTTATCTTTATCTCTGACCACTTTTGTGTCGGCGCGATTCCCAAATAGCATCGACAAGGCACCAAGCATTATGGATTTTCCCGCGCCGGTTTCTCCCGTGATTATATTTAATCCTGGTTGAAATGTCAGCTCGATATGGTCAATCAAAGCATAATTTGATATGGTTAGAGTTTCTATCATTATTAATCGTTATATATGGTTGCGGAGTCGGGATATCAGTTATTTGATGTCCATGACTCCGTTTGTCATCGTTTTACTGGTGGATTTTTTATCTTGTTTATCCGTTCTTGTTCTGATGGGAAGATGTCTTTGAGGAGATCATACACCCGGTCACGCTCTGTTTGTGGCGCTTTGGAATAAACATTAACCAACTCATCTAACTTTGCATCTTTAAACATTGACAATCCCACCGACATTGGATTAACTTGATACACTTTTTGCAGATATTCAAGTGACTTCGTTATGTTAGCTCTACCTTTATCGGGCGAAACCGACATCTCATCAAGTCCTTTGCGGTGATATTCATATAGGATATCTCGTAGCCCGGAGGTCGCTTGATCTGTATATGCACTCAAAACGGCCGACCGGTTTTTGTTATCCTCAAATTGACGCCATCCTGTTTCTCCCGACGATTGTGCCATTTGCACAATTTGGGATAATCGTTCATAAAATGGCTGTCCACCTCGGAGGGAAAATGAGTCAAAATCAACGGCAATAAATAAATATGCATAAAAATTTAGTATTGCCGTCAGTTGACTTTCCATGCTGTTCTCTGAAAATATCAGCGGTTCCCCTTCTTGATAAGTGAACTCTACATTTGTGTCTTTAAAATTGAGGAGGGTAGTAGTATATGATGAATTATAAACCGGGCGAATTGATTGAATTTGAATATCCCCCTTAAATGTGTTATCATTCAATTCTCCTACTGTCAAGAAAAAGCGACACTCAATTTTCTCATTAGGCGAAAATTTTGCGTTGGTAAATGTAGTCGTATTGAAATAGTCATTAATTGCGCCTTGCAATGTTTCGAAAATACTCCTATTTGACCCCTGCACTTGACTCGCATTTATCTCTACCGTGCAATTTAGCTCTTGTGCTTGAACGGCATTCATCGATATTGCGGCAATTAGGATAATAAGTATTCGTAACATTCAGTAGTTTAATTTATTAGCTTTTTTATAAATGATGAGTTTCAAGTTTTTGGTTTTAATATCTTCATTTACCCAATAGCAATGTTTGATATTTCGTCAAGGATATCGCTTGCCACCTCTTGTTTGCTCTTCAAAGGGAATGTCTTGCCGGTATTATTGCAAGTGTAGATTGTGACCTTGTTCGTATCAGTGCCAAAGCCGGCTCCTGTATCGCGGAGGGAATTCATCACTATCATATCAAGGTTTTTGCGCTTGAGCTTGTCAAGAGCATTTGTCTCTTCATCATTGGTCTCAAGGGCAAAACCTACAAGTATTTGCTGTGGCTTTTTATCTTTGCCGAGCGATGCGGCAATGTCCGGATTTTTTACTAATTTGATTTCCGGTACATCATCTTTTTCTCGCTTTATTTTTTTGTCGGACACTGTTGCCGGTGCATAATCTGCTACTGCTGCCGACATAATCGCGACATCGCTATCCGCAAAATATCTCATACATTGTTCATGCATCTCGCGTGCCGATTCCACTTTGACAACTTCAACCGATGCTTCCGTCGGGGTAACGCCTACAGGTCCTGATATCAACACAACTTTTGCTCCTCTTCGGGCAGCTTCATCGGCTATAGCATATCCCATCTTACCTGTTGAATAATTCCCGATAAATCTCACCGGGTCTATCTTCTCATAAGTTGGTCCTGCAGTTATCATTACTTGCTTCCCCTTCAATGGTTTGGGCATATTGAAAAATTCATCAAGAACTTTAACGATATTTTCAGGCTCTTCCATTCGCCCTTTACCTATAAGATGAGATGCAAGTTCTCCCTCTGCCGGTTCGATAATATGATTGCCATAAGATTTAAGCAACGCAATGTTGCGTGTTGTCGACGGATGCGCCATCATATCGAGGTCCATTGCAGGAGCTACAAATATTGGAGCTTTTGCTGAGAGATATGTTGTCACGAGCATATTATCGGCAATCCCATTTGCCATTTTCCCTATTGTTGATGCCGTCGCGGGTGCTATTACCATCGCATCTGCCCACAACCCAAGGTCTACATGAGAATGCCATTGACCGGTGTTCGCTGTAAAGAATTCACTTATCACCGGCTTCCCCGATAATGTTGATAATGTTACCGGACATATAAACTCTTTGGCATTGGGCGTCATTATAACCTGAACCTCTGCACCACGTTTCACTAATAGACGCACCAAGGTCGCTGTCTTATAGGCTGCGATTCCTCCGGTTATCCCAACTATTATATGTTTTCCTGCTAATGACATAACTATTGCCTACCGTTATATTTTGAGTTATTTTGCCGAGAAATTTCTATGTTATTTCCCCGATGCCAATTTTATTCGCGTAAACACATTTTTTGTGTCTTGAGAAAAATCTCCTTGCAATATCCAACTATAATACCCCGGGTCGCTGTTGAATACTTCAATAACTGTTTTCCCTTTGTGCTTACCGAAATTTATGGTTTCTACTCCTTGTTCGTTGTACACTATTCGTCCCATCAAGTCAACATTTCGTTTTTGAGATGAATATTCCGACAACTTTTCAATATCGTTGGGCAAATCGCCATATCTGTCTAATTGAGCTTTAAGCACCTCATAGGTAGCTCGGGTGTCGGCAAGTGCTGAATGTGCATCAGCTAAATCTTTTGTGCAATAAAACTTATATGCTGCCGAGAGTGTGCGTTGCTCTTTCTTGTGGAATATTGTCTGTACATCTACAAAGCGTGCCTTGCTGAAATCAAAGTCTACTCCAACTCTCGAAAATTCTTCCGATAGCATCGGTATATCAAATCGGCTTGAACCAAATCCTGCGATATCACAACCCTCAAAGATTTTGGCTATCTCGCGTGCTTTCATCTTGAATGTTGGCTCATTTTTGACATCATCATTTGAAATGTGGTGAACCGATTGTGCTTCCGCCGATATTGCTTTTTCCGGATTGAATCGGTAGTTATACTCTTCCTCCGCGCCATTAGTGCCAATCTTTATTATTGACATTTCAATGATTCGGTCTCCGGTAATTGATAATCCGGTTGTCTCTAAATCAAAAAATATTATCGGTTTCTTCAATGAAAGCTGCATACGGAGTCTTTTTTAGAAGTTGTTTACAGTCATTGGCATTAACAACATGAGAAGATCCGAACCTTCAGCATTTTCTTCCGGAACAAATACTCCGGGACGGCTGGGGTCGCTAAGCTTTATGACGATATTATCGGTTGTCAATGTATTGCAAATTTCGATAAGATATGGTGCGCTGAATCCGATAATCATTTCATTTCCGGTAAATGAGCAGGGAAGTTCAACGCGACCTGATGTGCAGAAATTGTTGTCCTGTGCTTTCATCTCCAAATTTTCCGGGGTAATACGGAATTTTACAAGACCATGTCCGGGATCTACAAATACTCCCACACGACGCAATGCATTAAGCATTGAGTGACGGTCGATTGTCAATGAATACGGATTGTTGGTCGGTATTACTCGATTGTAGTCGGGATATACACCTTTGATAAAGCGACAGTTGAATGTGAATGTTTCACTTTCTATTGTTGCCGACTTGGTATCAAGTTTCACTGTGACTTTCTCCTCCTTCGCAAACGCATTCTTGATGATTGTTGCCGGCTTAACGGGGATTATACATGAAGCTGTTATACCCGGGGCGGAGATGCTATTGGTGTAGCGTACGAGTTTGCGGGTATCGGTCGCTACAAATGTGATATAATCAGGCTTGATATCAAATAAAATACCCATCATTTGCGGACGTAAATCATCTGAACCTACTGCAAACAAGGTATTGTCAATGCCCATAACAAGTTGCTCTACCGGACATTCAAATATCAATGGTTCTACATCTTGTGCTTCCTGTTTGGGACTCGGATATTCATCGCCATTTATCCCTACAAAGTTAAATTTGTCGCCGGGATACTCTATCGTGATTGCCAAATTGCTGTCAACAATAAAATCAACATTCAATTCCGGCAACTCTTTGAAAAGTTCTACGCATCGACGTGCATCTACACAAAAACTGCCACACTCACCTTCAAATCCTTCTATTTTTACTCGTGCTGTTAGAATGTTTTCAAGGTCGGATGCGGTAATTGTTACCCAATTGCCGTCTACTTCAAATAAAAAGTTATTCAAGATTGTCATCGCATTTTTTGAATTGATGACCTTGCTCACTGTGGATAATGCGTTATAAAGCGATTTGCTATGAATTTTAAATTTCATAATATTGGGGGTATTACTTGTTTATCAATGGTTTAGTATGTTGAATGTCGTATTAATGCAACTTAATGATATTCTTTTACAAATTTAAGAAATAAAATACCTGTTTGCAAGTTTTTTGCCACTTTTGTTGCCTGCTGTAAATAACTTTATATACGTGCCGAATCAATTATCCCCATTGAATTCGTCAACTTCCATCGAGGCTAATTCCCACACCGACATTGCGTTCTCCAACTGCTTGGTGCGTTGCGCATGAAGTGTGTACAATTCGGGGTTAGTATCTCCATCGGCAAGCTTCTGCTCGATTTCTGCAATTTCCCCTTCAATGCGTGCAATTTCCCCTTCGGCTTCCTCTACTTTCTTTTGCAATCGTTTCAGTTGCTTCTGCTTCTCTCGTTGCTCTGCATAGCTGATGCGACGTGGTGCTTCTGTAGACTGGGTTGATGATGTTTGATTTGCGCTTGCCGACGATTTCTGCTCTGTTTTCTTCTCTTGTTGGCGAAGGAGGGTCGGACTTTCCAATTCTTGGAGTGACTCCATCTTTTTCTTATCCAAAAATTCATATATGCCTCCCAAACATTCGCGCACTTTCCCTCCTCCAAATTCATACACCTTTTCTACGAGACCATCAAGAAATTCGCGGTCGTGGCTCACTACGATTACTGTCCCGTCAAAATCTTTAATCGCCTGTTTGAGTATATCTTTGGTCTTCATGTCAAGGTGATTGGTAGGCTCGTCGAGGATGAGAAGATTGACCGGCTCAAGCAACAATCGTATCATTGCCAATCGTGTCTTTTCTCCCCCCGACAACACTTTGACCTTCTTTTCAGAAGCCTCGCCACCAAACATAAATGCACCCAAAATATCTCGGATTTTGGTGCGTATATCTCCTACGGCTACGCGGTCTATTGTGTCAAATATTGTAAGCTCTCCATCGAGCATCGATGCTTGATTTTGTGCAAAATAGCCGATTTTTACATTATGCCCGATTTTAAGATTGCCACTGTACGGGATTTCGTTCATAATACATTTCACGAGTGTCGATTTGCCCTCGCCGTTTTTCCCTACAAAGGCTACTTTTTCACCGCGCTTTATAGTGAATGTCGCATTGTCAAATACTTGATGCTCTCCGTATCTCTTCCCGACATTATCTGCAATAATAGGATAGTCCCCCGAACGTGGAGCAGGTGGAAATTTTAAATTCAAATGAGATGTGTCAACTTCATCTACCTCTATTCTTTCAATCTTGGACAATTGCTTCATGCGACTCTGCACCTGAACGGCCTTAGTCGCTTTATATCTGAAACGCTCGATAAATTCCTCCGTGTCTTTTATCTGTTTTTGCTGATTTTGATAGGCTCGCATCTGCTGCTCCAATCGTTCCTGACGTAGCTCTACATACTTGGAATAATTGACGGAATAATCATAGATTTTGCCCAATGATATTTCTATCGTGCGATTGGTCACATTGTCAATAAATGCTCGGTCGTGGCTCACCAATACCACCATGTTGGCTTTCTGTACAAGATATTGCTCTAACCATTGTATCGACTCTATGTCAAGGTGATTGGTCGGCTCATCGAGCAACAACACATCCGGTCGTTGCAACAATATCTTCGCTAATTCAATTCGCATTCGCCAGCCTCCGGAAAATTCCGATGTGGGTCGCATGAAATCGCTCCTGACAAATCCCAACCCTTTTAACGTCTTCTCAATTTCTGCTTCAGCATTATCACTCTGCTCCATTGACAATCGTTCCGACAACGTCGTCATGCGGTCTATTAGGTCGGTGTATATATCGCTATCAAAATCTGTGGTAGTTGCTATTCGCTCATTTACTTCATCAAGTTCTCGCTGCAATGCATCTATATGGCCAAACGCTTTTCTGACTTCGTCAACTACCGAAAGGGTATCACTCACTTCCATCTGCTGTGGTAAATATCCTATGGTTATCCCTTCCGGGACTGCCACTTGACCTGAGCTCGGACCTTGCAACCCTGCGATGATTTTAAGCATCGTCGACTTGCCCGCACCATTCTTTCCTACAAGAGCAATTTTATCGCGCTTGTTGATAACGTAATTTATATTGTCAAACAATGGTCGAGCACTAAACTCCACCGACAAATTTTGTATCGAAATCATCTATTTTATTGCTACAAACAAATTTTATGGGAGCCTCCCTATGTTGCCATGCAAAGCTCCCGTTATTGGATTTTTATTTATTAATAAAATTATCAGAAATTATACTAATAGATTCTGACATCCTTAGATTTTAAACATACATCGTCATACCATATTTCCACACGATATCTTCCGCTACCCCAATTGCCGCTATTTTCATTTCCCCAGCCCATGAGATCAAGAGTGTTGTATGACCCTTCGCTCACGTATGCACTTTCTGAATATGAGTACCCATATGGCGATGAATCTCCGGTGCGTAGTGAACCCGAGGGCATCACCCATTTTATTTTAAATTCTTTTGTCCCGGATGTTAACCCCGTGTATGTTATACGAGGTTTTAAATACAACGTGCGATAATCATATAGAGTATTTCCATAATCGGTTTCGATGGAGCCATCCTTATATACGTTCGCAATCTCAATGTCTGTTATAACAATAGGGTAGGAGCTACTTATTGAACTCTTAAAATCCGACAATTCCGTTAAGGCATTGTCTCGCTCTATTTCCACCTCGCTTACTTCATATTCCAACGAAGATGTCTTTGACTTCATGCGAGTATAATTGTCATTTGCGTCTATATAGAGATAACACATCACTCCGACAGCTATGGCCAATATCGCTATTGCTATCCAATACCATACCGCTGAATTACTTCTTCGCCTTTCTTCTGAATTATTTTCAGCCACATAATTAGAATCCGATGGAGTAATCACATATTCTTCACTATTCTGTATGGGTTGTACTACCTCTTGTGCCGGTTTCGATGTAAATAACGGGGCGAGTTCCGGTACACTATCTGCAGTTGCCCATCCGCTCATATCACGACCCCACACCATCGTCTTTGGTGCGATGCCATAACTCAACAACTCTTCACCCTTTACAGGCCCAACTTGTTCGCCATTCGTCGATATAAAATAATACTCTTGCATACAGCGGTTCAATTTTATTAATTATAATAATTGATTTATAGCGAAATATTTAACTGCTATGTAAATCAACTACAAATATACGAATAAGCGAGCGAAAAATATCAAACTTGTTTGAATATTTTTCACCGCGAGCGAGAGTATATTGGAGGCTCACCTCAAATAACGAATAAGCGAGCGAAAAATATCAAACTTGTTTGAATATTTTTCACCGCGAGCGAGAATATATTGGAGATTTATCTCAAATATATAATCAATCTCAAAATTATCCGAAATATCCAATAACCTTCCCATTTACGCTTTTCTAAATGTATGGAAATATTGTATAAATTACGGTGATTTAAGTCAAATTAAAGTTGGCAAACGGACTTACGTAATAATGTAGCTGTTGTAATTATTTTTCAGTAATATATATGCATCGATGCTCGGTGATAACGGCATCAACTTTCACATCGTGCTCCTCTGCTTCAATATATTCCTCTAATAGTTGGAAATCATATCCAACCCCGATTTTTATAGCCGTGGTTTCGCAGAGCAAACGGTCGTAATAACCCTTGCCTCGACCTACACGGCTCCCATTGCAATCAAACGCTATTCCGGGTACAATGATTAAATCTATGTCACATGCATCTATAATTTCATCGCCCGTCGGCTCTTCTATATTAAATGCTCCCGATTGCAACCGTGCGCTGTCATATGGAAGTATCTCAAGTAAGTCACCGTTGACGCGAGGCAAATATAACTTTTTCAATCCATGCCATTTCTCGATAAACGCGTGAGTCGACAATTCATCGGGCAATGAGTGGTAGACTAATACATGTTTCGCCTTCTGAAATTCTGCACATTTTTCAACTTGTGCAAACACCTTAGTAGCTGCAATATTTGCAACATCTTCTCCGACGGATTTTTTCAACGTCTTGATTCTCTGCCTGATTTCAGCCTTTTTCATCGCTTCAGACACTTAGGCTCTTTAGTCATTTCGCATTTGCGCGTTGACTCGCTATCTCACTTTCCGTAATAGGAAAATCTGCTTTCCCTTCTTGCAAATGTTTTATTGCTGATGCCACTGTCGTATCTATCAAATTGGAAATCTCGTAGTACGCTCCAATCCCAAGAACATCGCGAGCTATCAGCGCTTTCAATTGATTGCAGATTAGTGACGCCGAACTATTGATATACGACCACTGGGTGTCAATGCCATTTGACTTGGTGTACTTGACAAATTGTTGTATCAACTGCAAATCCGATGGCAACATCGCCATCAACTCATTGACATCAAATGCTTGCTCCAATTCCGTGCGATGGGCATCTGTATAATCGAGAGCATATTTTTGCAACAACCCTTGATTTACTACATTTACATAGTATTTAGTAATGCCAATCGTATCATTGGGGACAAACACATCAGGGGTAATCCCGCCACCTCCATATACTGTGCGACCGTGAAGTGTGACATATTGTTGCTTGTCGTCATATTTTATAGAATCTGCTTCAAATACTTCTCCGCGTGAGTAACGGTCAAGCAAATCGTTCTCATATGATTCTGCATCTGAGTAATCTTTCTGGATACATCTGCCGGAAGGTGTGTAATAACGTGCGATAGTCAATCTTACAGCCGACCCATCGGGTAAATCCATCTGATTTTGCACAAGTCCTTTCCCGAATGAACGGCGCCCTAAGATAAGTCCTCGGTCATTATCTTGCATTGCTCCTGCAAAAATTTCACTTGAACTCGCCGACGTTTCATCAATTAAAACTGTGACACGGCTATCTTGAAATGCGCCATAGCCATCGCTCAATATAATTGAATTCTCCTGCTTGTGACGCCCTTTTGTCTCTACGATTTTATTCCCTTGTGGTAAAAATTCATTTACCATTAGGACTGAGGTCTCAAGCAATCCTCCGGCATTCCCTCGGAGGTCTACTATGTAATCTTTTGCCCCCGCATCTCGCAATGCAAACAATGTTTGGAAAAATTCATCGTAGGTAGTGCGTCCAAATTTGTTCACCTTTATGTATCCGATATTTTCATCTATGATATATCCTGCATCAATCGATGCAACCAACACATCGCCGCGCGTTACTTCAAAATCTATCGGTTCTGCAACTTTGCTACGCTTGATTTTTAGCTTGACTTTTGAATTTTTGGGACCTCTCAATAGTTTGAATACCTGCTCATTGGTCATTCCGGCACCGGCAACATTTTCTTCATCTACCGAGATTATACGGTCTCCTGCGCGTAAGCCTACTTGCTCGGCCGGACCTCCGCTGATTATCTCCAACACTTGAATCGTGTCATTATTGATTGTAAATGAAATCCCTACGCCACTAAACGAGCCGTCGAGATCCTCGTTTACTTTCTGTAAATCCTCCGCCGGGATATACACAGAGTGAGGATCGAGATTGGAAAGAAGCGTGGGGAGCGTTGCATCTATAAGTGAGTCGGTGTCGACTATGTCTACATACTCGCTCCCAATAATATTAATAAGGTTGCTGAGCTTCTTCTCTCCATCTGAGCGCCCGCTGTTTTCTTGCAATAGCCCATTTATAAACAATCCGGCGACAAATGCTATTGATGCCACCAACGGAATCCAAACGTATGCTTTTTTGCTTTTCATCTTTGTTACTTATTCGGAATTGCTCTTTGTCGAAGGGATTTGCTTATTTAGAATTGGTCTCCTCTTGTGCGGAGATGTTTAGATGTACAGTCTCGATTCCTGCACGCTTTAATAAGTTAATGCCATCGCATAGTCTATACATTTCATCAAAGACCACTCTCTTTATTCCCGATTGAATGATGAGCTTGGCACATTCTATGCATGGTGATGCTGTTACGTATAGTGTCGCCCCCTCGCTCGAATTGTTGCTTCGCGACACTTTTGTTATCGCATTTGCTTCTGCGTGGAGCACATAAGCCTTGGTCGTGCCACTTTCATCTTCACAGATATTTTCAAAACCCGATGGTGTCCCATTAAAACCATCTGATATAATCATTGAGTCTTTTACTATTATAGCTCCTACTTGTCGACGGCGACAATATGAATTTTCCGCCCATATCTTTGCCATACGTAGATAGCGACAATCCAGCGCTTCTTGTTTAGGTTGTTGTTCCATTTTTTGTATCTGAAAATAATTTTACAAAATTACAATAATTTCCAACATCACATCACCTCTTATTTAAAAATTAAACAATTATTCTGTTAATTTGTGCCTTTTTATCTCATTTTTGCCCAGATATTTATGTCGACTATTATCTGCTATTTATCTTGAATTATTCTGTTGATGGAATTATTCCATTGCAATATGTTTAGATGTCTGCATTTCTACTGATAACATAATCTTAAGGAAAGAGTCTGGCTGTGAATAAGTGATAGTGCCGAAATGTTACCCTAATGTAACATATAGTAAATCGTTTGCTATTTTAGTGTAACAGATTTGTTGCAATGCATGCTGTTTGCTAATAGATTGAAAATCAGTTGATAATAGAATTAACTTTCAAAATAATAAATTTTAACATAAAAAAGTAGTAAAAATATTTGCATATTAGAAAAATGTTATAACTTTGCGTTGTGAAAGTGTCAACTCTACAAAATTAATTAGTTATTTACCTAATGCAACTCTTTAATTATGAGCTCTAAAAATTTCAAAGACAAGCTGTTGAGCATGCAAGGCAATCTCCTAAAATTTGCTTATTTGCTGACTACCAATCGCGATGATGCGTACGACCTTTTACAAGACACTACGCTCAAAGCTCTTGATAATGAAGATAAATATGTTGAAAATGTAAATTTCAAAGGTTGGGTTTTTACAATTATGCGAAACATATTTATTAACAACTATCGTAAGTGTGTCAGGTCTGCTACCATTATTGACCAAACTGAAGATTTCTATCATCTCAACTTGCCTCAAGAATCCGGATTCGAAACTCCCGAAGGCGCAATTGCTGCTAAGGATATTACGACTGCAATTAACTCCTTCCCCGACGATTATAGAATACCCTTCTCTATGCATGTTGCCGGGTATAAGTACAATGAGATTGCTGAAAAAATGCAACTCCCGCTCGGTACTGTTAAAAGCCGAATCTTTTTCGCTCGCCAACGACTTCAAATTATGCTCAAAGAATACAAATACAATTAATGCTCTACTAATAAATAATTAATTAATAGAATATCCTTACTTTGTTAATCTAATTAAATCTTAAAAGATATAGTTCTATAGAAGTATATAATTGCTGACTGAACATATTCTCTTTACCTTTTGGTGCCATCGGATTTATATCACTGAGTTGACAACTTGCCACAAAAATAGGCTGCGACAATTTAATTGCCACAGCCTTTCTGTTATTGTAATTTATTCTATTCTTCTGTCTGACCTAACGATTCTTTATATCCCTTAAGCACTTTCTTGTTGATTTTAACTTTGTATTTCTTCTTTAATGAATTCAACCATTCCTGCTCAAGAGCGTTTTGATAGTCTGTTGTGACTTTTCCTCGCTCATCGGCTACCTCTTCGGGTTGACCGATTATTTTACCACCATATGCAAAGAATGATGTCCATTTGCCGGCTGGGGTAGGTGTGGGTTTGCCAAATGCCAAACAGTCAATTATAGCGTTATCTCCTTCCGCCGCAAGTACTCGTTCTACCTTTACTTCTTTGCCAAACTCCTTGCGCAATGCTTCTACTAATTCATCGTTGGCGAAATTGTTTGAGGTGATATATGTCTGTGCTGCTTCTTTAATTGAGTCGTTGGTCGCAAAAACTACATATCCTTTAAACTTAGGCGCGATCCATGTTGAGTATTTCCCCTTACTGGCTTCAAAGTATGCATTAATGCCTTCTACATCTTCTTTCGAACGTCGCCACACATTGCGGTCGCTGATTTCAAATAATAGCATGCCATCGCGATACTCATTTAGTAGATTGCGGTATTCTGCATTTTCATTTATCAAATTTTCTCGCTCTGCATTAACTGAAACCTCATCAGCAACCTCTTCTACTCGTTTCACGAACGATGCATTACCTTCATCGGCTGATATCGCAGAGAACTGAGAGGGTAGACCTGAAAAGATTTTGCCTACAGTTACTTCTTTCACTCCGCCATTAAGTGTGATAAT
>CAYWXG010000045.1:0-22088 GCA_964462445.1 uncultured Barnesiella sp.
CAAAGTTAATCATTATCAGCAACTTATAAAGGTTTTACCAACTAAAATGACCATTTAGCCAAATTGTGTAATATTTTATTAGCAGTCTGTATATCTACTATCCGAAAATTTGTGTACCTTTGCGTAAGGTTCGCTTATTAAGTGGTAACTCAAAGATTACCAGAAAAGGATGATAATCCAAATAGGTTTGGAGCCAAAACAATTTTAACGGACAGTAATAAATTAATTCCTCCAATTAAAATATATATATGACACTATCTACTTTCTTAAAAAAAATATTTAAGCGAAATAATGGGTATATAGTAAAAAATACTACCAAAGTAATATCAATTTATGAAACCATAGAAATCATGGGGCATAAATTGAATTATAAACAAATTTGCGATACTGTTGAATGTAGTGTCCCATTGGCCTTGTTATATGTCGATAATAAAGGAGTTACGCGTGTAGTAGGGAAACTTTACATTACGGAAGAAGAACCATCGTTAAAAATACAAGGTTTACATACACTTAATATTTGGGAGCCATATCCTTGTTTTGATGAGCATGATTATGATAATGAATCACGATTTCATAATTATTATATATTATCAAAAAGAAAATTTAACGAGAAATATATTATTGAAATAATGAATGCTTTAAAACCATTTAATCTTAATAATATTCCGGCAAAATTTCGCCCATTAGTATATCGTAATGGTGAAAATGAAAATATGACGATTGTTCTATAACTCAATATAATGTTTAGTTTTAAGAAAAAAGTATATATTTTCGTGATTTATTGATGTTTTTTTTTGTTTTTTTAGTTTGGATTAAATAAAAATATTAAATTTGCAATATATTAATCACTGGATTTAAGGAGAAAATTCTAAACCATTAACCATAAATATCAATATCAAAATGAAAGCAATTGTAGAAAAAATTAATGAAGCTATTGCTGCATTCCAAAAAGATGCCGCTCTTCAAGTAGAAAACGGAAACAAAGCTGCTGGTGCTCGTGCTCGTAAAGCATCTCTCGAAATCGAAAAGCTCATGAAGCAATTCCGTAAAGATTCAATCGAAGCTTCAAAGAAATAATTGAAACACGATTTATCTAACGAATTTGAAGGAGGCTGTGTCAAAATTTAAGAATTTGACACAGTTTCTTTTTTTAGCAGCAAGGTCTCGAAAATTTGTAAAACCGTCAAATCTTATTTTTATTTATTGGTGTCCGGTAAAAATTTGGATACGTTTTCAAAACAACATTTTCCCGGACAGTCGATATCTTTGGTGTACATATGAGCCGATTTAAATGAGAAACTGCAGGGTAAAGCTTAAAATGGCAAATAATAACCATTTATAATTTGTCGAATCTCATCTGCTAGAGAATTTTTTATCGGACAGCCGTTAATTCTCTTGGAAGGGGGGCTTGTAAAGCAAGAAATTCAGTGTTTATAGATCCTTCCATATGTTTACCGGACACAAAAAAAATAAGCCCCGTTGCTAATTGAGCATACGAGGCTTAAATTTTATTTTGATGATATTTACATTTCAATAATGTGTTTTACAAGCCATTCTCCGATTTCTTTTGTCCCATAGGCGGGTTTCCCTTCGACTTGTATCTCTGGCGTGCGCACAAATGATGCAAGAGCATCATCAACTGCTTTGCGAATTAGTTTACCTTCTTCTTTCAAATCGAAATACTCAAACAACATTGCGACAGAAAGAACTTGCGCCATAGGATTTGCTATATTTAAACCTTTCGCTTGAGGCCAAGAACCATGTATTGGTTCAAATACCGGAGTATGTTCACCTGTAGATGCAGAAGGGAGTAGGCCCATAGAACCCGAGATAACGCTACCTTCATCAGTTAAAATGTCGCCAAACGTATTTTCAGTTACCATAACATCAAAAAATGATGGTTCGGTTATCATTTTCATCGCAGCGTTGTCGACATACATATAATCAGTTGTAACGTCGGGATATTTAGGTTCCATCTCTTTTGCAATTTTACGCCATAGTCTGCTTGAAGCGAGGACATTAGCTTTATCTACAACTGTAAGATGATTGCGTCTGCGTCGAGCATATTCAAAGGCCACTCTAAGTATGCGTTCAATTTCTTCTCGAGTATATGCATTAGTGTCGAAAGCGCGATTATTATCTTGAAACTTTTCCCCAAAGTACATGCCGCCGGTTAGTTCACGGATACATATGAAATCAGCATTTTCAATGATTTCAGCTTTTAATGGTGACTTGTGAATAAGAGAAGGGAAGATTTGGACGGGACGAATATTCGCAAAAAGTCCTAATTTTTTGCGCATTGCAAGAAGCCCTTGTTCGGGACGTACTTTAGCGGTTGGGTTATTGTCATATTTGGGGTCTCCTATTGCCGAAAAAAGGACAGCATCTGCATTCATACATGCATTATATGTTGAGTCCGGGAATGGATCTCCTGTTTCATCTATTGCAATAGCTCCAACCGGGGCATATGTATATTTGACTTTGTGACCCATTTTGTTGCAAACAGCCGTCATTACATCGACGCCTACTTTTGATATTTCTGGACCTATGCCATCTCCGGGCAATACTGCTATCTTAAAATCCATAATTTAGAATTTACTTATTTTCGTATTCGATTATTTTTTCTCGATTGCTAAGCAAGAAGTCTATATCATCAAGACCATTAAGGAGACAATGCTTTTTATAGGGATTAATTTCGAAATGCTCTGAGCAACCTGTCGTAATATTTGTTATGGTTTGAGAAGGGAGGTCCACTGAAACTTGTGCATTGGGGTTTGCTTCTATCGTTTCAAATAGAGTGGCTAAAAAAGGCTCACTCACAACAACAGGTAACACAAAATTGTTAAGTTCATTATTCTTATGAATATCGGCAAAAAATGTAGAAACTACGACACGAAAACCATAGTCTGCAATTGCCCAAGCGGCATGTTCACGAGAAGAGCCACATCCAAAATTTTTCCCTGCCACTAATATCTGTCCTGAATAACGAGGATTATTTAAAGGAAATGTTGATATTGGATTGTTTTGTTCATCAAAACGCCAATCACGAAACAAATTTTCGCCAAAGCCTTCTCGAGATGTAGCTTTGAGAAAGCGTGCCGGAATAATTTGGTCAGTATCGATATTTTCGATAGGGAGTGGCACACAAGAAGAAGTTACATTATTAAATTTTTGTTTCATCATAGTAATTTTAGCGGATTGGTGATTACTCCTGTTACAGCTGCCGCGGCAGCAACAAGTGGGCTGGCAAGAACGGTACGTGCTCCGGGGCCTTGACGACCTTCAAAATTACGATTTGAGGTAGAAACTGCCAAGCATCCAGCAGGAACCTTATCTTCATTCATCGCAAGACATGCAGAGCATCCCGGTTGACGAATTTCAAATCCTGCTGCTTCAATTATTTTATCAAGACCTTCGGATTTAATCCCATTAACTACTTCCCATGAGCCTGGCACAAGCCATGCAGTAATACTTGGATGTTTTTGACGACCTTTGACTATTGACGCAAATTGACGAAAATCATCAAGGCGGCCGTTTGTACAACTGCCAAGAAATATATAGTCAACTTTCGTGCCCTCAATTGATTTGCCTGATTTAAAGCCCATATAGGCAAGTGATTTTTCAAATGAAATTTTTTCTTGCTCATCTGCATCATCTGCACACGTTGGCACTGGCTCATCAATAGCAATACCCATTCCCGGATTTGTACCATATGTGACACGAGGACGGATATCGGCAGCATTAAATCTAATTTCTTTATCAAATATTGCGTCTTCCCCAGATGGCAAAGTACGCCAATAATCTACAGCTTTATCCCATTCCTCACCTTTAGGTGCATATGGTCGGTCTTTGCAGTATTCAAATGTCGTTTCATCCGGAGCGATAAGTCCGCCACGGGCTCCCATTTCGATTGACATGTTGCAGAGAGTCATGCGACCTTCCATAGATAGCGAACGGATAGCTTCTCCGGCATATTCAACGAAGTAGCCGGTAGCACCGCCTGTAGTCATTTGGGCTATTATATAAAGTGCGATATCTTTAGCTGTTACTCCTTTATTAAGTTGACCATCAACAGTGATTCGCATTGTTTTAGGTTTGGTTTGTAAAACACATTGAGAGGCGAGTACCATTTCAACTTCTGATGTGCCAATACCAAATGCAACTGCGCCAAAAGCCCCATGCGTAGATGTGTGACTATCACCACATACAATTGTATATCCCGGTAGAGTTAATCCATTTTCCGGACCTATTACATGAATAATTCCGTTTCGAGGATGACCAAGCGGGAATAATGTTAGTCCGAAATCTTGAGCATTTTTAGTTAATTGTTCCACCTGTTGACGTGATACCAAATCAGCGATAGGCTTATCTTGATTAATTGTTGGAATATTATGGTCGGGGGAACAGTATGTGCGGTCCGGACGAAAAACTTTTAACCCTCGGCTACGCAACCCATCAAATGCTTGCGGACTTGTCACCTCATGGCAATAGTGACGATCAATATAAAGTTGGGTAGGACCATTTTCTACTTTTGTAACGACATGACTATCCCAAATTTTATCAAATAACGTATTCATTTTATATGAACTAATTAATGAGAGAATTGCCTCTTATAAAAGGCTTGAGATTAGCGTATGAATTTATTGATAGCATCAACAAAAGCTTCTGCCGACGCGCTAACAATATCTGTATTTGCGGAAAATCCGTAATAGTGATTTCCATCATGTTCAACAGTCATATGAACTTTTCCCACATCGTTGCTACCTTTATTGATGGCTTGAATCAAGAATTCTTTAACCAACATTTTCCTACGTATGATTAGCTTAATTGCTGAAATTGCTGCATCCACAGGTCCATTTCCCGATGCACATGCTTCAAATTTCTCTCCTGCAATATCAAGACCAACACTTGCTACTGATTTGATACCAACTCCGGAAGTTACTTGCAAATAATCGAGTTTAATTCTATGCCCTTTGTTATGTTGCCCGGCAAGCATCAATACATCATCATCATTAATCTCCTTTTTCCTATCAGCAAGGCGAAGAAATGCTTCATATGCTTTATCAAGCGCTTCTTTATCGAGCTCGATGCCAAGCACATGTAATCGATGCTTTAGAGCTGCGCGACCTGAGCGAGCTGTAAGCACGATTGAGTTTTCATCTACGCCTACAACTTTAGGATCTATAATTTCGTAGCTTTCTCGATTCTTTAGGACTCCATCTTGATGAATACCGGAAGAGTGTGCAAATGCATTGCGTCCTACTATTGCCTTATTGGGTTGAACCGGCATATTCATAAGTGATGACACCATACGAGAGGTGTTGTATATCTTTGTAGTATTGATATTAGTTGATATGTCAAGCTCTTTGTGAGAATAGCATATCATTGCTACTTCTTCTAATGAAGTATTTCCGGCGCGTTCTCCAATACCATTAATTGTAACTTCGGCCTGACGAGCTCCATTAATTATACCAGACATTGTATTAGCTGTCGCCATGCCAAGGTCATTATGACAGTGCGTCGCAATTGTTACTTTGTCAATTCCATCAACGTTATCCATCAGATATTTTATCTTTTCTCCAAATTCAGAAGGAAGACAATAACCTGTGGTATCGGGAATATTAATAACAGTTGCACCGGCCTTAATAACAGCTTCAACTACTCGAGCTAAGTACTCGTTATCAGTACGACCGGCATCTTCGGCATAGAATTGTACGTCTTCGACAAACTTCTTAGCATAAGCTACTGCACGAACAGCACGCTCTATAATCTCCTCGCGTGTAGAGTTGAACTTATATTTAATATGAGGATCGGATGTGCCAATGCCTGTATGTATTCTCTTATGCTTGGCATATTGAAGCGCTTCAGCTGCCACTTGAATATCTTTCTCTACGGCACGAGTGAGTGCGCATATGGTTGGCCATGTGACTGCTTTAGAAATTTCTACCACAGAATTGAAATCGCCCGGGCTCGATACCGGGAAGCCTGCTTCGATGACATCTACACCAAGCTCTTCAAGAGCCTTGGCCACTTCAATCTTTTCTACCGTATTAAGTTGACAACCGGGAACCTGCTCTCCATCACGGAGCGTGGTGTCAAAGATGTAAAGACGATTACTCATATTGTCTATATTTTTAATTAAAATGTTATGGAAACCTATGCTAATTATGATGAAATTGTAAATATTTTACAAATATACTGCCAAATATTTACAATTTCAAGCTTTTTAGTAGAAAATTGCGCAAATATGCAGAGCAAAGCCAATATCGAACTTTTGCTATAGTAATAAATGAGCTTTTGGTAAGAATAAAGATGTTAAAGATGTGATTTCAATTTCATCTCGAATTTGAGCAAGAGCATCCCGATTTGGTGACAAAGTAGACGCAAAAATCAATACCTGCTAATCTCAGTCACACGTTTTGGCTAACTTCACTACACTGCCATCCACAAAAGCATCTCATTCAAATAAATTTTATACTCCAAACAGAATAATTTACAGGATGAAACCTATATGAGTTCGTCCTCTATTTTTGCATTTCTATGATATCCGTGTCTGACAAATGAATCGACATATATTAGCTCTTTTATCCATTCTCCGGCATCATTCTTCTTATTCTGCAACCTAAAGAATCCCCGCACAAAAATATCATTATCATTTATAATTTTTGTAAACCATCTAGAGTCCATAACAATGACCTTCTGCCCACTTTCATTCCTTACTTTCTGGCTTGGATTATATATATTATTACAACCATCTATCTTGGCAATGGTGTTGTTTGCTACAATAATTTTCTCTATTGGAGCATACTTCTTTAAGGCAACATAACCAATAACATATCTGCTTAAAGTTTCGCATATATTTCTATCTGACTGTACGGCAAATAATGTGACATCATTGACAAAATCATAAGGAGCTGTTGTTACTATTTGGTCAGAGTTATTCACATAAGCCTCACAATAACATCTTAAAAAACTTTCTCCATAAATATCATTATATAACCACATATATAGTTTATCATCACTAAAACGATAAATAATAGTGCTTTCCCATATTGAAGAGACAATTATACCGCATACTGATAGCTGTGAAAAATCACTAAAAAGTTGCGTCAAAATCTTTTGAAAAGCGGGTTCTCCTTTCTCCATTGCTCTTTCAAAAGAAGGCATAACATATTCCGGGATTCCCCATCCAGGTTTCGCAGCACGAATTTTGGCTAATTTTGTGTAAGAGCGATACAAGTACATATTGTTTTTAGGATTCTCCGATTCCGCAATTTTTAATTTGTTGATAAAATCCTCAATTTCATCAGTCAATAGCCATGATATAACTGGCTGTTTCTTAATAACCATTTCTTAATAAGATTTTTTGCACTATATTTATACTTTCTTTCTCGCTAAAAGTAGCAATGTCGTGTTGACGACAACTGTAGTGATATCGCACTATGTTGACAGGATCGAAAGCGAATCAATGAAAATGTTATGAATTATGATGCGGCTAATCTGGTAATAGTCATCCAATTTTTTTGAGTTCAAGGCAGGCCCAGCGGTCACGAGTATTAACGCTTCTAAATTCTAGCCCATTCTTAACTCCTTCATCTATCAACATATTGACATCTTCTTCATAGAAACCGCTAATGAGAAGTGTCGCACCGGGTTTCATTGCGGCGACATATTTGTCAATATCGTTTAAAATTATATTGCGATTTATATTAGCAATAAATATATCTGCCTTCAGTAGGGGAGATAAGGCAGATGCATCGCCTAAAATAACATTAATTTCCGGATGTTGATTGAGTTTGACATTCTCAAGTGCATTAATATGAGCAAATGGATCAATCTCTATGGCATTGATTGGAGTTGCTCCTTTCATAGCTGAAAGTATTGCCAAGATTCCGGTACCGGTTCCCATGTCGATTACTGATTTATCCAAAAGTGGGGTGCTCAACAATCTGCTTATTATTAATGATGTTGTAGCATGATGTCCTGTCCCAAATGCCATTTTCGGGTCAATGACTATATCATATTCACAAGAGGGGATATCTGTGTGGAAACTTGAGTGAATAACACATTTGTCATCTACTACTATTGGCTTAAAATAGTTGCGTTCCCATTCCTCATTCCAATCTTTGCCTTCTATTTCCTGAGTGGATATGTAGAGTTTATATCCCGGAAGGGGGAATGATTCTATCGCCGATTTAAGGCTTTCATTATCGTATAGTCCTTTTTGGATATATGCAGTGGTGCCTGATTGATCAGGCACGAAACTTTCGTAGCCAATATCGCATAGTAAAGAGGCGAGGACATCTGTGGCAATCTCGTCGCACGGATCAATATTTATTCTTACTTCAATATAATCATTCATTTTTATGTCTAATTAATATAAATTGTAGTAATAATTTAAAGGTGATTACACTGCTCCTAATCACCACTACAAAATTACTCTAAAATTTTCGTTTCGAGAATATTTTTATAGTAAACTTTAATCTGATAATGTCTACAAATATAATAGTTGCCTTATATAATAAGGGAACCTATGGATTAATTCCAATCAGGTTCCCTCATAATATTATGAACAATTATAAATATTAGCAAATGCCTTGCTCCATCATTGCATTAGCAACTTTCATAAATCCCGCGATATTGGCACCTTTCATATAATTTATGTAACCATCTGGTTCTTCGCCATACTTTACACATTGAGTGTGAATATCATTCATGATGCCATGCAAGCGTTGGTCAACTTCTTCTGCACTCCATTGAATATGCATTGCATTTTGGCTCATTTCCAAACCTGATGTTGCGACGCCACCGGCATTTACAGCTTTGCCCGGAGCATATGTTATATGATTCTGAATGAATGCGTCTATCGCTTCAGGTGTACAGCCCATATTAGATACCTCCGCAACTAATTGTACTTCATTCGCAATAAGTTGTTTAGCATCAGTTTCATTAAGTTCATTTTGAGTAGCACAGGGTAGTGCGATATCAACTTTCTGTTCCCATGGCTTTTTGCCGGGGAAGAATTGTCCACTGGGGTGTTTTTCAGTATATGGTGCTACTATATCTTCACCGGTAGCCCTCAGTTCAAGCATGGTGTTAATTTTTTCGCCACTAATTCCTTCCGGGTCATATATGTATCCATCAGGGCCTGAAATTGTGACTACTTTTGCCCCAAGTTCAGTAGCTTTAAGAGCTGCGCCCCATGCTACGTTGCCAAATCCAGAGATAGCAACGGTTTTTCCGGCTAATGATTCTCCTTTGCGCGCAAGTACATTTTGTACAAAATATAATGCTCCAAATCCGGTTGCTTCAGGACGAATACGGGAGCCTCCAAAGTCAAGACCTTTGCCGGTGAAAGTTCCGGTATGTTCATCTACAAGGCGTTTATACATGCCATACATATATCCAACTTCACGACCTCCTACACCTATATCTCCTGCCGGAACATCACGGTCTGGACCAAGGTTTTTCCATAATCCAAGTATAAATGCCTGACAGAAACGCATTATCTCGCGATCGCTCTTTCCGCGTGGAGAGAAGTCAGAACCACCTTTACCTCCACCCATTGGAAGTGTGGTCAACGCATTTTTAAATGTTTGTTCAAACCCTAAGAATTTGAGAATTGACAAATTGACAGATGCATGGAAGCGAATACCGCCCTTATATGGGCCGATTGCATTGTTGAATTGCACACGATAGCCTATATTATTCTGAACTTCGCCCTTATCATCAAGCCATGTGACACGGAAAGTTACAATCCTATCCGGTTCAACCATGCGTTCAACGATTTTGTTTCTTTCAAATTCAGGGTGCTGATTGTAAACATCTTGCACGGAAAGAAGCACTTCTTTTACCGCCTGCAAATATTCAGGCTCATTGGGGTGCTTAGCTTCAAGGTTTCTGATAATGGTATTAATATCCATGATTTAAGAATTTAAGGTTGTTTATATTAAATATAAAACGCAGAGTTCAAAATTTGTTTATACAAATAAACATTTAAATTTTGAGCTTTCCAAACTATTTGCCCAAAAAAAATTAGTAAAAATATTATGACAAAATCATTAATTTTTATTTTTGGCAAGATATTTGCAACAATGTTTGTTATCTTTGCATAAATATGAATTTTGTATGGCAGAAAACGATATTTTTAATAAAAAAGATTTATTTGAAAAATTCATTTCAAGTGGTCGACTTCATGAAGCTATTGTTTTGCTTAAATCTATTTCTGAGGAAAAAATGCTGTGGGAAGTTACTGACCGAATCTCTCGTGTAGAGGAAGCCTACTGCTATATGTTGCGATATGCTATGGATGATGTTGCTGATCCACATCGCGATATTATATATAAAAATATTAAAGAGGATCTATGTATTATCTTTGAGCGGTTAATTCGCGAAGTCAATGCTCGCAACAACACTTCTATATATTACTCTACACTTCGAACTTCGAAAAATAGATCCGTTTCTGGAGCAATAGATCGCTACTATACCGCAATGCAATTGAATTCTCCTTTTAATATTGCATCCGGCGACTCAAAAGGATTCTCGGCAATTGAAATGGAGGCTATTGAAACGGAATTGTTTGACACAATTTGGACTGTATTCCCATATTCTTCCGACGACGAATCTCGTTTGAATTCATTTTTCGAAGACAATACAATCCCTAATCATGTCAAAATTTTCATTATTTCCGCATTAATGTTAGGAGGATTTGAGTTTTGGGATAGCCGAAGAGCGATAATTCTTGCTAATATCTACGCTACAGATAACAATGAAAAGGTAAAAATGACTGCATTAACGGCACTGGTTTTATTGCTTTATATGAATCGCAATAAAGAATTCCCATCCGAAGTAATTGCAAGAATTAAAGTATTAAGAGATAATCCGCAATGGATATCTGACCTGAAAATAATCTACTTGGAATTAATAAGGACTCAAGACACCGACAGAATTACTTCAAAATTGCGTGACGAGATCGTCCCTGAGATGATGAAGATTAAGCCTGAAATCGACAAAAAATTTAAAGATGTTGAACAAGGTGGAGATTCAATGGATTTTGAAGAAAATCCTGAATGGCAAGAATTTTTAGAGTCATCTGGTCTTGCTGACCGAATGAAAGAATTGTCAGAGATACAAGAAGAAGGAGGTGATGTCCTTATGGGTACATTTTCTCAACTAAAATCTTATCCTTTCTTTTATAATACGGCCAATTGGTTTCGACCATTTAATGTCGACAATTCTATTCTTGTTCAGTTAGGTGACGATACTAATGTTATTGGGGAACTGATTGCTAACTCCTTTTTTATGTGCGATAGCGATAAGTATTCATTTTTACTCGCATTATCTTCTGTGCCTGAATCTCAACGAAATATGATGATTTCGCAAATTAAGGCTCAAAATATAAATGCTACAGAAATTCAAAATGCATCGCTGAACCTCTCTCCGGATTCTCGCAAAAATATAGTTAATAAATACGTTCAAAATCTATATCGCTTCTTTTGCCTTTTTCGTAGGAAAGAAGATTTTAACAATCCCTTTGCTACTGAAATTAACTTGACTGAAGTTAAGCCATTACAAAGTGATTTTCTTGACGATGCTACACTTCAGCTTGTTGGTGAATTTTACTTCAAACACAAATATTATAAAGAGGCACTTAACGTATTTAAACTCCGGGAAGCGCACATGTTTCCCGATGCCACTTTATATCAGAAACTTGGGTACTGCCAGCATCGTCTCGGCAATATTGAAGAAGCAATTACATATTATGAGCAGTCTGAATTGCTGACCGGCAATAGCTTGTGGACAACAAAACGTCTTGCGTCGGCATATAAACATCTGGGAAATATTAGTCAATCACTTGAATATTATCAACGTCTCGATGCGATGCAACCTGATAAATTCTCCACAACAATGAATATTGGGCTATGCTCGATGTCCTTAGGAAAACACGAACAAGCAATAAAAGCTTTCTATAAAGCTCAATATCTTGACGAAGAATCCGAAAAGCCTTTGCGCCCTTTAGCGTGGTCACTTTTAATGAATAAAGACATTGAAGGAGCACATAGGGTATATAATAAAATATTATGTTCAACCAATATTCAACCCATAGATTATCTTAATAGAGGGCATTTATATCTTGTTCAGAGAGATTTTCATAATGCGATACTATACTATAATAAGTATGTAACATCAACACCTGGCGGTTGGTCTGATTTTATTAAAGTGATGGCAGAGGATAAGAGCGCGTTATTGAATCTTGAAGTTGATAGTGAAATACTGCCACTTGTTATTGATGCAACAAAATATATAGAAATTAATAACTAATTAAATTATATTATATATGGTAATACAACGATGGCAAACAGTATTCTTGTTTGTAACAGCAGTTTTTATGGCATTATTCACATTCATGCCATATGCTACAACTACAGTTGATGGTGTTGTAGAAGAATTATCCCCCACAAATTCAATGGTCTATATGATTGTTAATATATTGACAATCGTAATTGCATTAATTTCAATTTTTATGTATCGCGACCTGCAAAAACAGATACGAATCGTGAAACTCGTTATACTATTGATTGTTTGCGCAGTAGTAACGGGTGCGTTATTATTGTTTGGACCCAATGCGCCTTCTAATGGGGTCGAGTTACACATATCCGGAGGGTTGCCATTCTTAATAGGATCTCTTATATTCTCAAGATTAGCATTAAAAGGAATTAGAAAGGATCAAAAGATTTTAGCATCTCATGACCGCATTAGATGATAATAAGTAAATCTTACTACATAAAAAAAGCTACATAAATGTAGCTTTTTTTATTAATATTCTGTGTAATCATTATTGACCTAAATAGGTTTTCAGCAATCGACTCTTTTGGCCTTTGAGTCGACGAATTGCTTTTTCCTTAATTTGTCGAACACGCTCGCGTGTCAAATCAAATTTTGCACCAATCTCTTCAAGAGTCATTTCTTGGCAGCCAATACCAAAGAACATTCTAAGAATATCACTTTCGCGCTCGTGTAATTGTTTCAATGCTCTGTCAACTTCTTTAGAAAGCGATTCTTGATTGAGGAATGAGTCGGCAGAAGGGGAATCATCATTTGGTATTACGTCAAGCAAACTATTATCTTCTCCATCAGCGAACGGAGCATCAACAGATACATGACGACCTGATACTTTCAGTGTGTCGGCAATTTTATCTACAGGCACATCAAGTGTCTCCGCTAATTCTTCGGGCGATGGACGACGTTCATTCTCTTGTTCAAATTTTGATAACGCTTTGCTAATCTTATTTAGAGAGCCAACCTGGTTGAGAGGGAGACGAACAATACGAGATTGCTCTGCAAGGGCTTGTAGGATTGACTGACGAATCCACCAAACAGCATAAGATATAAACTTGAAACCACGAGTTTCATCAAATTTTTGTGCAGCCTTAATAAGACCGACATTCCCCTCATTAATTAAGTCAGGCAAACTTAATCCTTGGTTCTGATATTGTTTCGCTACCGATACCACAAATCGGAGATTTGCACGAGTAAGTTTATCAAGCGCACGCTGACGCTCAACTTCACTCCCGTTACGAATCAGTTGGGCAAGTTCTACCTCTTCTTCTACGGTTATCAACTCTTCGCGACCTATCTCTTGGAGATATTTATCTAATGATGCACTTTCGCGATTGGTAATTGATTTGGTTATCTTAAGTTGTCTCATGTCGTATCGATACTATTTACAAACTGCAAAGTTATAAAAATATAATGAATTTATAACAATATAAACTAATAAAATAACGTCGCTTTTTAATGATTATTATGTTTTTCGATAAAAGTTAATAAGCTTTTAACAATAACAATACGGTATTTGTAATATTCAATACCGTATTGTTGTCATATCATGAGATCAATAAAATCGTCTACGTGCTCTGATATTTATTTATATTTTGCCCATTTAAGAATTTCCTTTAAATTGGGATTCTTTCCATACATAAATATTCCTACTCGATATATTTTAGCTGTAAACCAAATAATTGCTACGATCGATGCATATAGGATGCTAACAGAAAGTAAAATCTCTCCTAAATCGACACCGGATGGGATTCTCGCCATCATTACCATAGGAGATGTGAACGGAATTATCGAAAGGATTGTTGCGAGCGATGAGTCCGGATTTTGTCCTACTGTCATTCCAAACATAAATCCAACAATTACAGGCACAGTACAGAATATTTGCAATTGAGCTCCATCTTGAGCATTGTCTACCGAAGCTCCAATCGCAGCAAAAAGTGATGCATAAAGCATGAATCCTCCGATTAGGAATATTATAAGATAACCAAATATAGAGAATATGTAGCTTAATGAGCTCAACATTGCCATAACCTGTAATACTCCCATGTCAGTTGTAGCTTCTGCCGGGTTTAATGTGCCGGCTTCTAATGCTGCTAATTCTGAGAACATTTGTTCACCTGCCAACTCTGGCAAGATAAATGTAATAAATCCGGCTATAATTAATGCCCAAATTACCACTTGTGTAACCGCAACGGCCCCAATTCCGATAATTTTCCCTATCATTAAGTGCATCGGCTTGATTGATGTTACGATAATCTCAAGTACTCGATTATTTTTTTCTTCGATTATACTCATCATGACAAGTTGCCCATATATAAGAATAAACAAATATAATATAAATGTCATTACTATACCAATTAGATAACTTGTCAAGGTATCTGAAGAAGATTCATTCCCTTCTTCATCTAATTTATGAGTATTGATTACTACATTTGCTTCAACTTCATCAAGTTGAGCTTTTAAATCGCCTAAATTCAGAGATTCTATACGCTGTGATTCAATAGCATTCTTCAAATCTTCTTTAATCAAGATTTCAGTCTCTATTGAGCCTCCGCCTCGGTGATAAAGTGATATCGATGAAACACTATTATCTACGATATCTTCGCTAATAACTAATAATTTATCAATTTCCGAATTAGACTTTAGTGAATCTATTGAGGCTTTAGAGAATTGATAAGGGATAGATGCGTTTTCAAGAAGATATGGCTTTATTTTTCCGGAATTATCTACTACAGTAATTATTTCAGGAGTACTCCCTATCCTGCCTAGTAATGCTGGCGCAAACATTAAGGCCAACATAACAATTGGCATTAATAGCGTAGTGAAAATAAATCCTTTCTTGCGGACACGTTGTGTGTATTCGCGGCTTATTACGAGTGATATATTATTCATGATTTGCGATTGTTATTTTCAACTGAAGTAATAAATATTTCATCCATTGATGGGAGATCTGCAGAGAATGAAGTCAATTCTACAGCATTGTTCGCAGTTGCAATTATATCATGCATACTTGAGCCCGAGGCAAAACGAAGTGTCATGCTAATTTCTCCATCATCAGCTTTGATTGCTCCATTATTGGATATAATACTATCTCCAAACGCTGTTAATAATTTTGATTCATCTCCATGGAATGTGAATTTATAACGATTAGACCCAAATCGACGTCGTATTTCATTCACATTACCTGTAAGAATGTTTTGCGACCTATTAATAAGAGTAATTTCATCGCAAAGAGTTTCTACTGACGACATGTTGTGGGTTGAAAAGATAATCGTGGCGCCATTTTTACGTAGCTCTAATATCTCTTCTTTGAGCAATTTTGCATTGATAGGGTCAAATCCGGAGAATGGCTCGTCAAAAATTAATAATTTGGGATTGTGGAGAACTGTAATAATAAATTGCACCTTCTGTGCCATTCCTTTTGACAATTCTTCTACCTTCTTATTCCACCAATCTGTTATCTCAAATTTTTCAAACCACGAATGTAGTTTGGCGGAGGCATCTCGCTTTGACATCCCTTTCAATTGTGCAAAAAACATAGCTTGCTCGCCAACTTTCATCTTTTTATATAACCCGCGTTCTTCAGGAAGATAACCGATAGAGGTGACATCACTCTGTGTCAGTTGATGACCACAGAACTGCACAATTCCACTATCGGGAGCTGTAATGTGATTGATGATGCGAAGTAAAGTGGTTTTGCCTGCTCCATTAGGCCCAAGCAAGCCATAAATACAACCTTCCGGCACTGATAACGAAACATCGTCAAGTGCTTTGTGACCAACAAATTGTTTTGAAACGTGGTCAACTTTTAAAATATCCATCTTTTTAATAATTTATAATTGTACCTTTTCTTAAATTATACGCAAAGGTATAAATTTTGTTACAAAAAAATAGCTAAAAAGTGGTTCAATCCTACTTTTTAGCTATTTAGCTACTAATATTGTAGATTATTGAGCAATATCTACAGCATAAAATGTTTTCCTGTTTTGTCCAGGATAAATACCGGAGATAAACATCACATGGTCATATTCTGTACTTGATATAATACTATCGTAAAGTTTCTTTACGTCTTCAGATGATTTAACGTATACATTATTTATGTCAACGATAATAAATCCTTCACGAATTCCACTATTCTTAAACTTGCCTTCGCTAAGTTCAATAACTTGCAGGCCTGATGGTATTCGTAATTTTGTCAAAGTCTCTTGATCAATTTCTTTAAACTTACAACCAAGCATTGACACATCATTTTTTAATGTAATAGAATTATTTCCTTGGGCATTCTTAAATGTAACGTTTAAGTTTTGATACTTATTATCCCTTACAATTGTTAACACTACAGTATCGCCGGGACGATGTTTTGCAATTTCCTCTTGAAGTTGACCGGTGGTAGTGGTGGCATTTCCATTGATTGATACAATGACGTCGTTTGATTGTATTCCGGCATCTGAGGCACTACTACCATCGACTACTTCTGCCACAAAAATCCCGGCATTAACGGCTGTAATATCATGTTCTTTAATTACTTGTGGGTTTAATTCGGCGAATGAAATACCGAGCAATGCACGTTGAACAGCCCCATATTTTACAATATCATCTACAATTTTGCTCACAATGGATGTTGGAATAGCGAATGAATTCCCGGCATAATTGCCTGTTTGCGAATAAATAGCAGTATTTATACCAACAAGCTCTCCATTAAGATTAACGAGTGCCCCCCCCGAGTTGCCGGGGTTGACTGCGGCATCTGTTTGTATATACGATTCAATCCCTTGGCGAGAACGATAACCTGTAGTTGATGAGATATTTCTTGCTTTCGCACTTACTATACCGGCTGTTACCGTCGAAGTGAACCCAAATGGATTGCCAACAGCGAGCACCCATTCACCTATTTGCAGATTTTCTGAATTACCAATATTTATTGCATTAAGGCCTTCTGCATTTATTTGAATTACTGCAAGGTCGGTATTAACATCATTCCCTACTACGGTGGCTTCAAATGTGCGATTATCATTTAGAGTGACTTCTAATTTATCGGCGCCATCAATAACATGATTATTTGTTACTATTAAGCCGTCACCTTTTAGAATAACTCCTGAGCCAAGCCCACTTTGACGCATTTGTGGGGGCTCTTTTTCAGCCCCTTTTTGCTGTGGAACTTGCTGACGAGGAATGCTCGGGCCAAAGAAATACTCAAAAAATGGGTCACCCTCAAATGGGTTAAATTGTCTTTGGTTAGTTGCACTGCGCTGTGGTGTTGTGTTTACATAGCTCTTTATTGATACTACAGAGTTGACCGTAGCTTCTGCTGCTCGGGTAAAATCAACATTTTCAAAAGCAGAAGAACTAATTGAAGTCCCCACTATAATTGCTATTGACAATATTTTTTTTAATTTTTTAAAATTATCCATTGCTATAATTTTTTTTCGATAAAATAGAATGTTTATGCAAATATAACGATTTATCAATAAGTTTATTTGATAATTTCAATAGGTTAAGCATATTTAATATTATACTTCTATGTTTTAAATCAAATTTGTTTAATTTTGTATAAGTAATAATAATGAGACCAAAGAACAATATATTTTTAAAGCTGTTCTCGTTTTCACTCATTACAGTAGGTGTTACAGCTTGTCACTCTTCTAAAAATGTAGTAAGGGTTGATAATGATGTGCCTAAAACTAAAGTCGATATTGATGAGATGAGGTCCGACGTTAAATCAAGGAGTTATCAAATCCCTCAAATTAATGCATTAATTTCGGAAGCGACTAAATGGCTTGGGGTTCCATATAAATATGCCGGGAATGACATGAATGGGGTAGACTGTTCCGGGTTAACGTCGCAAGTTTATTTGAAATCTCTGAAAGTAAAAATGCCTCGCAACTCTCGCGAACAGCAGCGATGGTGTTTGGTCGTAAAGAAAAGTGAGTTAATACCGGGAGACCTCGTTTTTTTTGCTACAGGTTCTGATAAAAATCGAGTCAGTCATGTTGGCATTTATATTGGGAATGGAGATATTATACATGCATCTTCTTCTCGGGGCGTAATCATTAGCAGCCTTAATGAAAAATATTACCTAATGCGTTACCATTCATCAGGACGTCCGGAAATTATTCAACAATTATATGCATCATCGGCGAAAAATAATGCTATTGATAGTGAATCTAATACTATTCCACAACCCACTGACAATGAAGTTATATCATATCCGGATTCCGATGTTCTTTCTATATCACTTGAACAACTTATTGAATTACAGGTTGATTCTGTTGCGTCGATGATTGAATCAAAAACAGACTCATCGACAGTATCACCTTCAGTTTGTCCGATTCAATCTGCCAATTCAGTAACGCAAAAACAATCTTCAAACAAATTTACCAATAGAAATGTAGCCCCTATTTCTAACGAAGAAAATACCGATACTGTGTTTATACAATTTTTCGACTAATACTTTTTTAAATTGTGGTTATATCGTTAGATTCCCTATATAAATTTAACCATAAAATAATAAGACCTGCCTCAAGAATATTTTCAGGCAGGTCTTATGCAAGCTGTGATTAAGGTTATTTATATGCGGAATATTATAATTCCGATAAAATCAATTAGTGGCGATCTTTATATCCTTGATGCTCATATTTGAGCGTTAATGTTGGTTGATCGCATACTTCTGCTGGCCCAAAATATTGGATAGGTCCAGGATAGATATAGTCAGTATTTAATGACCACTCATCGCGTTTAGATGCAAATTTTTGGAAGGGAGCATCATCAAGACGTACAAGAGCTTTTTGAATTACTGGTTTCATTTCACCGTGACGACGTTCCATATTCATCATCATTGTGATAGGTATTCCACCGGGAATCCATTGTACAGCCGGCTTAGTGAGTTTTCTAACTGATGAAATATATCCGGTTACACCTGCATTGATAAGGCATGCAGCATTAAAGCCAAGCGCATAGCAGTAGTCAGCGTCGAAGTTTGACGGGTCAGCGCATCGCCCTTCATAACCGAAGAAGTGGTGCAATGCGGCAAATTTACCTACATAATTACCTTCTTCAGCCATTTGTGCAAGACGTTTACCTACCATTTCGCTAAGAAGTTTTTCTGTTTCAATGAGCGAAACTTGTACGTTGCCATGAGGGTCGCGGTCAAGTGAAAGCTGACGAGCTACTCCTATAGGAAGTGACGCATAGATTGCTGAGTTTTCTTCTGATAGATGATCGATAATGTATTGACGTTGATCAGCGGCGTCAACTGCAGCAAACTCTGCTGAGTTTTTGGCCAATAAATCATTGAGCTCGGCAATAAGTTTCTTAACAGCCGGTATAAACTCTATCAAACCTTCTGGGATAAGTACTGTTCCAAAATTATTGCCATTTTCTGCACGTTTTGCTACGATATTAGCAACATAGTTAACAACATCATCAAGCGACATGTTCTTAGCTTCAACTTCTTCTGAAATGATGCAGACGTTGGGCTGTGTTTGAAGTGCACATTCCAATGCAATATGTGATGCCGAACGGCCCATCAATTTAATAAAGTGCCAATATTTTTTAGCAGAGTTACAGTCGCGTTGAATATTACCAATAACTTCAGAGTATACTTTTGTTGCGGTATCGAAACCGAAAGAAGTTTCTATAACATCATTTTTGAGGTCTCCATCAATTGTTTTTGGGCAACCAATCACTTGTACTCCGGCATTGATTGACTTATAGTATTCCGCAAGAATTGCAGCATTTGTATTTGAGTCGTCGCCTCCAATAATTACAAGCGCTGAAATATTTAGTTCACGTAGTATTTCCAAACCCTTGTCAAACTGCTCTTTTTTCTCAAGTTTAGTACGACCTGAACCGATTATATCGAAACCTCCGGTGTTACGGAATTCATTAATTACATTGGAAGTAAGTTCTACATATTTATGGTCAACTAAACCACCGGGGCCCATCAAAAAACCATATAAACGGCTATCGCGATTAATTTTCTTGATGCCATCAAACAAACCCGAAATAACATTGTGACCGCCGGGAGCTTGTCCTCCTGAAAGAATTACTCCAACATTTATTGGTTTGCGAGCAGCCGGATTATGATCTTTCTCAAATTTCAATTCGGGTAGACCGTATGTATTGGGAAAAAGTTTCTTTATTTCTTCCTGATCGGCTACTGAGTTTGTGGGCTGACCTTCTACAGCTTTGACCGCGCTGGTCAATACTATCGGCAACTTAGGTTGATATGTTGCACGAGCTTTTTGCAGAGCGCTTTTTTCCATGTTTTATTTTTTGATTATTAGAATTATAATTCGTTTAAATTTTACACAAAGTTACAAATAAAATGACAAAACAGACTGATTTTTGCCTCTTTTTTTTTAATAAATAAAGAAATTTGATATTTTTTTACCCAATTATATACTTGAATACACCAACCTTAATTTTTGGGAAATTGTAAATATAAGCCCAATATCCACAAATCAATTCCTTGATACTTAGGATAAACGACAATGGCGGCGATTATCCCCTTAATATAAACTATTAAAAAGGATATTCGCCGCCACGAGGGTTTACAGGAATTACCAAAGAGGATTATAACCCAAGATAATCAGCACAAGCAAACCAATGCCCCACAAGGTTAATGCTGTTTTCCAAGCAAATCCAATCTTTGCCAAGAATACATCAAATTCGGTGTTCCACCAAAAGTCTCTTGGAGCAATAGCCATTTCGACACTGAACATATAACCAAGAATAAAGCCAATCACTCCCAAAATTCCAGTGGCTCCAAATTGCCAACCGACCCACCAATATACAACATCAAGTCCTATAACAAGAGCCAAATTGACAATCAACAGAAAACAAGTAATAAAGCCCATCTTTCAAGAGATTACTTGTGCAGACGGTTACACCATTTGTTTGATTTATTCCATTTTGCTTTAGAGTCTCTATCTACTTTGAATACTTTAATATCAGCCTTACTTTCTCTATCAACCCAGAAAATCTTAATATCTGCTTTGTAATCCCTATCGACATAAAACCATAGGCAATCACCTTTGGCCTGATAGTCTCTGTCAACTTCCGCATAAAGCAAGTCTGCTTTTGAGTCTCTGTCAACTGCGAAAACTTTAACGGTTGCTTGTTGCTCTCGTTCTACTACAAAAATTTTAGCCATAACATTTAATATATTAAATCTTGCCTACTCTATTGGATTTTCGGCTTCCTCCATTATTTCAAATACTCTATTTGTGCAAGAATCATATTAGCATACTGTTCTGCAACATTTTGTGCACCAGCACCCAAATCTTTCAAAATTGGGAAACGTTTTACTATTGCACCTCTTGCTGCTCCCGACAAATGGGGCAATGTAATATAAGATATCAGCAATTCTGGATTTTGGGTTACGACATCGTACATTATACTTCCCGCCCGATTACCCAAACAGACACAAAGCGCAGGCTTAACAATTTCTATTTCCTTTTTAAGAATATCCACATACTCTGTTTTTCGAGTATCGGCATATTTATCAGAGGTCTTGTGGTCATAAACAAAATACTTTCGTGCATCTGTGAGATAGACACCATTACCAGCAGACACCAATTCATTGATAAGGTCATAAACCATTTTACCTCCTTTTGCATTTGCTCTGTGTGTGGCATCGTGCAGACCAAATGGACTTGATAAAATGGCATCTTGACACTCTCCGTACCATTTACTACTCCTTAGCGGGTCTTGTGCAATAAGCATTATTCGTGGATTACTACTTTGTA
>CAYWXG010000046.1:0-21257 GCA_964462445.1 uncultured Barnesiella sp.
TAATTGTATTTATTTGAAATTGAGTACTTTAAAGTTAATACTTTTATCGCTAATCGCCAAATTTTCAACTAATTATATTTCATCGAACTCACGTTATTTAGTTATGAAAAAGTTGAAAAAAGGAAAAAACGGGCTAAAATGACCATTTAGCCACAAAAAATGAACGCCCCAGAATCTCCGGGGCGTTATAACTCTATGATGAAGTTTTATACTAGAGTCATTCAAATAGGTCATCAGCAGTCAATGTGTTTTGTACATCTCCTGCATATTCGTTTGATGTGAGACCTGATGCGGTTATCATGGTCAGAAATATAGCGTTCTTTGTTTTAGTGACATCTTTCAGTCTTGCAACCTTGTTTTGCAGGTTTGCAGAATACTTTTTGTCGATTGTAAAGGGATTCTTTGTGAATTTCATCTCGCAAAGATTGAACACTTTGTCAGCCCGCTCAATCAATAAATCAATTTCAACTCCGGGTAGGTCTGCATACGGAGGGGTGCGCCATGAGAATTCATTGCTCAAGATTCCACCAATGCCCAAAGCTTTTTTTATTTGGCGAATATGAAGCAGACATATCCTTTCAAATGACAAACCACACCAGTTGGCGTATGCCGGACTGGTCTGAATCTTTGACCAATACCCTTCATCTGTAATTCTCTTTGATGAAAGGAATCTATAATAGAATAACGTATAATTATCTATGAGTTGATAGACGGACCCTTTTACTCTATTCCCATAAGATGAGTATAAACGGATGAAACCACAGGCTTCAAGGGCTGTCATATATTTTGTCAAAGTACCGTTTCGCGGTAAGTGTGTGGTCTCTGATATTTCCTCGATAGTCATGCCCACTTTCTTTTTTCCAAGTGCCGATATTATTTTCAGATATGGTTCAGGTCGTTTGAACAATGAGGCGTAAAGATCATCGAACTCACTCTTGAAAACTGCATTATCGGCGAAAAACATACGATCAATGTTTTGTGCCAGACTAAACCTGTGGTCAAGTTTGCTCCAATAATATGGGACACCGCCAAAGATCATATATGCTTCTATAATCTGTGGTCGCGTCATTTTCATATGGAGCGAAGCGGCATATCGTTCACACTCGCTAAGCGTAAACTGTTTCAACCTGATACTACGGGAAAGACGATTATGTAATCCTCCGTGATTATGTATAATATTCTTGATAATCCATGATGTTGCCGAACCGCATACAATTAACAGAATATCTTTCCTTGCCGAAGCCCATCCATTCCAGAAGTGTTCAAGGGCCGGGAGAAAATCAGACTTAGGCGTATCCATCCACGGCAGTTCATCCAGAAAAATCACTTTTCTTTTCTCTTTCCTGTTTTGGATGTATGTTGACAGACATTGAAATGCCTCAAGCCAGTTTTTGGGGATTTGGGAAGGGGTGTAACCCTGACTTACCAAGGAATTATAAAACGCTTTAAGCTGCCCCTTCGCGGGGAATTTTGACACCCCTGCATGGAAGAATGTAGAACGCCCCTGCAAAGTCTCTCTTACAAGGTACGTTTTCCCAATTCTTCGCCGACCGTATATGGCTACAAACTCAGATTCGGAAGAGGAATACGCCTCTTCAAGCTGATATATTTCTTCTTCTCGTCCTATAAGCATACTTTGAAATTTAGGCACAAAGGTAGTGAATAATTCTGGTATATCCTATCTAAATCGCAAATTATATCGAAGATTTAGATATCAAATGCAACGTGGACCTGCTTGCAAATCGGGCTATATGGTATCTAAATCTCCACAAATCATCATTATTTAGATAGGAAATACGAAAAATGAAGCCGAAAAATTTGGGTGCTTCTCAAAAAATTAGTAACTTTGCAATCAAGAAAAGAGTACATTCACACATTTTAGGCAAGATGGCGAGACATTCGTAACGCCCGATTGTCCACTCTGCGCCAGCCCCTGACGCAAAATGCAGAAAAACGATGAAAATCGCAGGTGTGAGGGAGGCTCCTGAAAACTCAAAAATCGTCCTTATTTAGTTGATTATCAATCCTTTAATTAGGAGGCTCCAATACTGGTGGCACCACTTGAAGAGGAAGTAGAGATAATCAGCTTCCTTTTTTGCCCAATAAGTCCAATATCCATACGTCACAAATATATTGTCACGTACATCTTGTAATGCATGGAGGGGTGTATTTATAGCGAGAAATAATACTCTTTCAATCGCTGAGCAATTAACTTTCTACGCTCATTGAGGAATGTTGGATAGTCATCAATTGACATCCCAATTACTTCTACCGGAATACAGCAATCGCTCACAAGATTTGACTGCAGTGCGTTGCGGTCGACAATGCCACCATACATTGTTTCGCCTCCGGCACACTGCACATCATTTATATAGCTCAAATAATCTTTCGGTGCTTTTTTCCTAATCTTGATATTGATCTCAGTCTGAGTGTAAACATAGTTCGCAACTTGGTTATACTCAGAACGGCTCATGCCCTTTGATTTGAGGTATTCTCGTGGGAAGATATGGTGGACATCTCCCTTCTGAGATATCATGTCTTGTACCATTATTGCAGTTGACAGGAAGCCCTTGCGATTTTGGATGCACTGTGAAGCTAAAAATACATTAAATATAGGACTACTATCTACCGAAGTATTTAGTTGTTGAATTGCTCCAAAATCCCAATATGCATCGGAAAGTTCTGCTACTTCAACTTCTGATAGATACTTGCCGAAGTCGTCGTACTTATCAATTTGTTTGGCATCGTAGTCGAAGTTGCTCTCCGGCGACATACTATATCGCCTTTTGAGAATAGAATATACGAACCATCTGCGAACATACTTCTCTATAAGTTCCGATTTATATCCTTTCTCGCGCAATTTCAAATAGAGAATATATGCAAAGTTCAAAGTGTTTTGCGAGCGAATTAGCTTAGAATGGCAAAAACCGGCAGAGCGGATAATCATAATGAATCGCTTAAAGTTGGTTTCATTGATGAATGAGCATACACCATCAGCAAGTTGTTTATATGTATCTTCCTTGATTTGCTCTTCAAACTCTCGAGTTTCAAAATTTCGACCGGATAATAAACTAACTAAATCAGCCATTTTGCCTCGGCTAAACTTAACTGCAAGAGCCACACGCAGGATATCTACATACGAAGGGTCGTATATATCATCAATTTCTTTGCGAAGCCATTCTATTTGCGGTCGATAATGCGAGTCGGCAAACTCCTTATCATTTTTCATAAGGATAGAAAAGAATTCCGGACGAACAGCAAGTTCACTGAAATGGTCAATACATTTTCGTAGAAGATTACCGCCATACATTTCGTTCGCAGCAATGGTAGACATTACGAAGTCAGCTTGATTCAATGGTACTCCTTTGCTGTTTATACGGATAAATATCTCGGTGACTCGCTCAATATCAAGATTGCCGGAAAGCTCAATTACTCCCACCTGCTTATTTGCAATCTCCTTAAGAGCATCAATTGCAGACTCAATGTCGTCCTCATTAACATTCGGATTGAGATCCAAGTATTCTTTTCGCACGGCACGAGGAGTTTTTTCTCCGCTCAATATAGGCGCGATATCTTTTATCCAAGTCGGGTCTTTTCTAATTGCCGCGTTAAAAGTAGCAAACTTATGTTCAATTGGATGGTATGCTACTTGAATTTTTACGTCCTGATAGTCAAGATTTTTGACTGTTTCGCCTAAGATGGCCGCACGCAACGCAGTGATGCGTTGCTGCCCGTCAATTAAAATTTTTTTCCAACTGAGCTATTGCCATCCTTGAGTTTTACATTTGGGCTCTGCCAAGTTATGATGTAGCCAATCGGGAAACCATTATAGAGGCTATCAATAAGTTCAGTTACTTTATCCGGCTTCCATACAAATGGTCGTTGGATTTCCGGAATAGCAATCTCGCGCATCTGTACCATGCTGAGCAGATTAGAAACAAGGAACTGATTTACTGAATAATTTTGTGCTGCCATACTTATTTTATTTCAATTTGTTGGTGCGTTTTTTCATTACTAAAACTACTTTTTATGTAGTCTATATCTTCCTTAACGTTGTTTGTAACAAAATTAGTGATTTTATTTCATTTTAACTGCAACAAGTGGACATATTTTATTTAGGATATTTATGAGAATGTTGAGGTTGGGAAAAATGGGGCGGAGGTGGGGAATGTCAAAAAGTTTATGTATCTTTACTGCATCTAAAAATTTGAATGGCTGAGGTGCTGAGATGCGAGCTACCAATAGAGGCGATAATGTTTCTTCTATTGAAATAGCATCAATCAAAGAATGGCTACTGAGGTGCGGGTAACAAAAAGTGGCGATAGTGAGTGCTGAGGAGTCATTCGCAATTTTTAGGTCGGCATTTGCCGTAATCGTAGAAATTAAACCAATTATTATTATATAATGAAACGACTAACCGCAATAATGACAGCCGCTCTTGTCGCGGCGCTTCCGGCACTCGCGTGTACGAGTCTCATCGTGGCGAAGGGTGCAGGTGAAGACAAAAGTGTATTTATAACTTATGCTGCCGATTCTCATAGCCTGTATGGCGAACTTTACAATCAGCCGGCTGCCGACCATCCCAAAGGGGCTGTTCGCAAGGTTGTGGAGTGGGACACCGGTAAGCCGCTTGGGGAGATTCCCGAAGTGAAGCACACTTATTCTACTATCGGAAACATGAATGAGCATGGATTGGCAATCGCTGAGAGTACTTGGGGTGGTCGCGAAGAGCTCGCCGGTAGTGGTTTGATAGATTATGGTTCGCTTATCTATATCACATTGCAACGTGCAAAGACAGCTCGTGAGGCGATAAAGGTGATGACCGGTCTTGTTGACAAATATGGTTATGCAAGCAGTGGTGAGTCATTCTCAATCGCCGACCCCGATGAAGTGTGGATTATGGAGTTGATAGGTAAAGGCGCGAAGGATAAGGGTGCAGTGTGGGTGGCACGTCGTGTCCCCGATGGCTATATCTCGGGACATGCCAATCATGCGCGTATTCACACGTTCCCCCTCGATGACCCTGAAACAATTTATAGCAAAGATGTAATTTCATTTGCACGCAAGCAGGGATATTTCAGCGGTAAGGATGAGGAGTTTGATTTCTCAAAAGCGTATGCTGTGACCGATTTCAGCGCGTTGCGTGGATGCGATGCTCGCGTGTGGGCATTTTTCAATCGCCATGCCGATGGTATGGAGCAATATCTCCCGTGGATTGACCGAGCTGAAGGTGAGCCGATGCCTTTGTGGGTGAAGCCGAAGCATGAGTTGACGGCGGCAGATTTGAAAGCTATGATGCGCGACCATTTTGAAGATACACCTTATGATATGACCAACGATATAGGTGCTGGCCCGTATGCGGTGCCTTATCGTTGGCGTCCGATGACGTTTACGGTTGATTCTGTTGAATACACCAATGAACGTGCAATTGCAACGCAGCAGACCGGATTTTCGTTTGTGGCACAGTTGCGCGACCAATTGCCCGGATATATGAAGGGATTGTTGTGGTTTGGCACCGATGATGCTAACACTTGTGTTTATTTGCCGATATTCTGTTCGGTGGCACGTGCACCCCATGAGGTTGCAGTGGGCAATGGCGACATGAATACATTGTCGTGGACTTCTAATTTCTGGGTTAACAATTATGTGGCTAATCAGGCATATAATCGCTATTCTCAGATGATTCCTGATATACGAAAAGTTCAGACCGCGCTTGAGGACAGTATCGCAGTAGATGTCAGAGTAGCAATAGAGCAAGTGCCTGAATTTGAGCCTGCCGATGCTAAGGAGTTGCTTCAAAATCTTGCTGATATTTGGGCAAATAAGGCGACAACTCGCTATAAAGAGTTGGGCGATTATCTGTTCATGAAATATATGGACGGCAATGTCAAGAAGGAGGAGAACGGACAGTTCATGCGCAATGAATATGGCATGCCTGCCTATCCTTCATTCCCCGGATATGATGAGCGCTATTATCGTTCTATTGTAGAAGATGCGGGAGAGCGCTTGAAAGTAAATACGATTAACTATAAATAGGAAGAGCGATGAGACTTGACGGTCGACGCAGAAGTAGTAATGTCGATGACCGACGTCGAGTGTCGGGGAAGTCGATGGCAGCCGGAGGCGGTATTGTCGGAAGTATAATATATGTCGTTATCACATTGATGAACGGTGGCGATGTCGGCACTGCGATAAGTAATGCAGTAACGCAAGGAGTAGGTGGCAACACCGGCTCTTATCCGGAATATGTAGAAGATGAAACAGATGCTTATCTCTTTGATTTATCGTCGAAAGTGTTTGCCGGGACAGAAGATGTGTGGAATGCAGAATTTCGCAAAAATGGTTGGGGTGAATATCGAGAACCGACGTTGGTAATCTATAAGGGTGCTGTCGAGACGGCATGCGGACAGGGTACATCGCAAACCGGTCCTTTCTATTGCTCGGCAGATGAAACTGTATATATCGATTTGAGTTTCTTTCGCGATATGCAGTCGACGATAGGAGGTGGTGGCGATTTTGCCTATGCCTATGTCATCGCTCACGAGGTGGGTCATCACGTGCAGCATTTGCTCGGTACGCTTCAAGAGAAGCATAATCAGATGGCTCGACTGTCGGAGGCGGAAGCAAATAAAATCAGTGTGCGCATGGAGTTGCAAGCCGATTATTATGCCGGAGTGTGGGCATATCACGACAACCAGATGTTTGGCTCGCTCGAAGCCGGCGACCTTGAAGAGGCTCTCGATGTGGCGTCGAAGATAGGAGATGATTATTTGCAACGAAAAGCCTATGGGCGAGAAATGCCGGAAACGTTCAATCATGGACGCTCAGAGCAGCGAGTAAGATGGTTTAAGAAGGGATTCGATACCGGAGCATCATCAGCGGGTGATACTTATGCTATTCCATATTCATCGCTGTAGAGCTGTTTTTATAATAAGAATACAAGAGAGTTAATGACGATTTGCTTCGCATTAACTCTCTCTATTTTTTTATTGGTGTCCGGTAAAAATTTGGATACGTCTTCAAAACAACATTTCCCCGGACAGCCGTTAATTCTCTTGGAAGGGGGGCTTGTAAAGCAAGAAATTCAGGGTTTATAGATCCTTCCATATGTTTACCGGACACCAATAATTTTTTTATAGGAAACTTCGACGTGTGATTAAACTGAATTCAATTACTTAAGGTCGATGGGACCTTCGCGAATGATTTCGGGAGAAGATGAGTCCATCAGGTTGATAATTGCAGAAGGGATTTGTTGACGCACTCCGGAGTCGATAATAAGTGCAACGTCAGAGCTGAAACTGTCGGCAACTTCCATCATTGCAAGGTGGTAGTCATCGTTGTCAAATTCATCGACAATTAGTGAAGATGTGAACAACGGGCGACCGAAAGCGTTGGCTAAATGTCGAGCGACGTCGTCGTCGGGAATTCTGATTCCGACCTCTTTGCGCCCTTTGAATGCTTTTGGGAGAGTGGATGCCGGAGGAAGGATAAAGGTGAAAGGCCCCGGGAGATTACGACGCATAACATCAAAAGCGTTATTGTCGATACGAGCAAATCGAGCGGCTTGGCTCAAGTCGGCACACATGATTGCGAGATGCTGTCGGCGCGGGTCGATATCTTTAAGGCGACACACATGTTCGAGGGCGCGTTGGTTGGTGGCATCACAACCGACGGCATATAGCGTGTCGGTGGGATAAATAATCAATTGTCCATCTTCAAGAGCTTCGATAGCTTCGTCGATAAATCGCGAATTGATATTTCCGGGGTAAATACGGAGAGATTTCATGGAATAATATTGTATATAAAAGATTAAGGGCGATTATTATTAATTGTTATTTTCATGCGAACGGCTTACTATGAATTTGTCAATTCGCGCCCCGTCCATATCGAGGATTTTGAAATGGAAATCATGCCATACGACAGATTCACCTTCGCTTGGGAGTCGGCGATAAGTGTCGAGGAACCAACCGGCAACAGTAGAAAAAGAAGATGGCTTATAGAGGTCTTCGGCTTCAAAGTAGGAAAGGAAGTCGTACCATTTAAATTGACCATCGACGATAAATTCGTTAGAAGTATTGTTGAATGGTGATATTTGAGGGTCGTCGGTTTGGTCGTTAATCATGCCGACAAGACCTTCGAGGACATCGCGCAGAGTGATTATACCTTGCATTTCACCGAATTCATCGCAAACGAGCGCGCAGTCAGAATGCCCGTTTTTCAACACTTCGAGGGCATTATATACCGACATGCTTTCCGGGAAATATAAAGGCTTAATGGCAATAGATTCGAGAGAGGCATTTTTGTCATCTAAAGCTTTGAGCAAATCGTTAAGCGATACGATACCCTTAACTTCTTTAGAATTTTCGCAATAGAGAGGATAATTGCGGTGGAGATTGTAATGAATGATATCTTTGATTTCGCTGTTTGACATACGAGGGCTAAGGCTGACGATGTCGGTACGGTTGGTCATAATGCTACTAACAGTGAGGTCGCCCATCACGAGAGCACGCTCCATAATGTCTTGTTCTACTTCTTGTACTTGTCCGGATTCGGTCCCTTCTTGTATTAGTGAACGGATTTCATCTTCAGTCACCATCGACGATTTATCCTTAAATCCAAAAAGCTTTACTGCGATGTTGGTAGATGCGGAGAGCAACCAAATTACGGGCAAAGTGATAGTAGATAGCAACTTCATTACCGGGGCAATGCGAATGGCAATTTTTTCGGACTTGGATATGCCAATTCTTTTGGGAATAAGCTCGCCAATGACGATAGAGAGGTATGTGACAACGGCTACGATTAGAATTTGGGCAAGTTGATGCGCGGTATTATCGGAAATTCCGAGTTCGCAGAAATAATCTCCGAGGCTATTAGCAAAAGCCGCACCGGAGAACAAACCGGTCAATATCCCAATAAGAGTGATTCCTACTTGTACCGTAGATAAGAATTTGTCGGGGTCTTCAATAAGTTGTAGCGCTATTTTTGCGCCGCGACTTCCTTTTTTTGCCTCGGTAGAGAGTTTCGTTTTACGTGCTGACACAAGGGCAATTTCCGACATTGAAAATAGTCCATTGAGAATAATTAGCACTATTATAGTGATAATATCAGTCATATTAAGTTATTGATAGAAACGAACGGGAAATGCAAATATTAAAATCAGTCGTCAGACGTAGAAGCTCGGACGATGCGAGATTGGATGTCGGTTGCGGCGCAGTAGTCGGATAGCAGACGGCGTGCTTCGGCGTCGATTTCGGCGTCTGTCATATCGGCGTCGCCGTAGATGTTGACAGTAACGAGAATGTGTCGAGTATCGGTGTCGACAGCAGTTCGTATGTGGTCGGAAGTGGGAGTGCCGATACCTCCGATTGCATCACGAATGATAGGCAGATTTTCGATGTTTAGTTCGCCACGTCCTATTCCGGTGTAAGGCTCATCGGGGAGTCCGCGACCGAGAGTAATGGTGTTACCCTCAATTTTGTTGCGGTCGAAAACCCCTAATGAGCAACCGCATTTTAGCGAAAGCAGATTTCCGGCATCGGCAAGATTGTTTACCACATATAAGCCGAGATTCTTGATGATGCGACGCGACATCTGCTCTTGTGAAGGTCGGTAACGGTTGGGGTCTTTCCCAAAGCGTTTGTAAGCAGCACGAGTGGCCGCAATTCCGGGACGTTGGTTAATGTCGGCAATCACCATTATTTGTTGCATAGATTGCGCGAATCGGTTGATTTCCTCTGTGAGAGCCTCCGGAGTGTCGCCACCTTCTACGTCGGCCTCTATCTGAAGCATGCGATAATCGGGCGCAAGAGATTTGAATTCGTCGGAAAAGGCTACTTCTATCATTGTTGCAAAGGGTTGTAGGTGGAGATACTAAAAAGAGTCGAGAAACGAAGCTTGGAGGCGTTTTTTTACCAACCATTGATGCTCCTCGTCGCCGTAGTTGGCGAATGGATAAATAGCGATACCACCGCGTGGGGTGAAAATACCTTTTACTTCGATATATTTCGGGTTCATGAGTTGACAAAGGTCCTTCATGATGATGTTGATGCAATCTTCATGAAAGTCGCCGTGGTTGCGAAAGCTGAAAAGGTAGAGTTTCAGACTTTTGCTTTCAACCATGCGCTCTTGCGGAATGTAGTTGATGATAATTTTGGCAAAATCGGGTTGCCCAGTTTTAGGACAAAGGGAAGTGAATTCGGGGCAAGTGAAAGTGACGAGATACTCGTTGTCGGGGTGCTTGTTGATAAAAGTTTCAAGCACTTCGGGAGCATATTGAGTAGGGTATTTCACTCCGGTGTTGCCAAGGAGTGAAATACCTTCGAGTTGTTGTTGGTTGCGCATAGAGGGAAGTAGTTAGAGTTGGAAGATTAGTCGCCCATGGTGCGCAACAATTCGTCGTTGTCGCGGGTGCGTTCCATTCGTTCTTTGATAAATTCCATAGCTTCGATAGAGTTGCGGTCGGAGAGGAAACGGCGCAAAATCCACATACGGTTGAGGGTTTCGGTGCGAAGCAACAGGTCGTCGCGACGAGTGCTTGACGCGGTGATGTCGACGGCCGGGAAAATGCGTTTGTTTGAAAGTTTTCGGTCGAGTTGCAATTCCATGTTACCTGTACCTTTGAATTCTTCAAAGATAACTTCGTCCATTTTAGAACTTGTCTCGGTGAGAGCAGTGGCGATGATAGTGAGAGATCCTCCGCCTTCGATGTTTCGAGCGGCACCGAAGAAGCGTTTCGGTTTTTGTAGAGCGTTGGCATCGACACCACCCGAAAGGATTTTGCCGGAAGCGGGGCTTACGGTGTTGTAGGCGCGAGCCAATCGAGTTATGGAGTCGAGCAAAATGACGACGTCGTGACCGCATTCAACCATGCGTTTAGCCTTTTCGAGAACAATTCCGGCGATTTTAACGTGGCGTTCGGCGGGTTCGTCGAACGTAGAAGCAATAACTTCAGCATTAACCGAACGCATCATGTCGGTAACCTCTTCGGGACGCTCATCAATAAGTAGAATCATGATGTAGGTTTCGGGGTGGTTTTCTGCGATAGCGTTAGCGATGTCCTTGAGAAGAAGAGTCTTACCTGTTTTTGGAGGCGCAACAATCAGTCCGCGTTGTCCTTTTCCGATAGGAGAGAACATATCGACTACGCGAGTAGAGATGTTGCAGGAACTACCGGAAGTGAGGTCGAATTTCTCATCGGGGAAAAGGGGCGTAAGGTGTTCAAAGAGGTTGCGGTCACGAATATATTCGGGAGAGCGACCATTGACCATCAAAGCTTCGCTCATAGGGAAGTATTTGTCGCCTTCGTGAGGTGGACGAATAGTACATTCAACAACATCACCTTGACGCAGAGCGTATTGCTTGATTTGTTGCTGGGTGATATATATATCGTCGGGAGAAGAAAGATAGTTGTAATCGCTTGAACGCAAGAAACCGTATCCTTCGGGCAGAATTTCAAGAACCCCTTGAGCGGTGATTAGTCCGTCGAAATTGTAACGATGCTCTTGGCGCTGTTGTTGCTGCTGTTGTTGGTTTTGCTGTTGCTTATTGCGATTTTTCTTATTCTTTTTATTTTGATGTTGTTGTTGATTCTGTTGCTGATTTTCGTTGCCCGGTTCGTAGATGATTATAGGAGCAGCGGCGGCAGCAGCAGCGGCTTCTTCGCGCTCCTTTTGAGAACGAGGCGCGAAAGTTTTTCCGGCAGCGCGAGGGAAGAAAGACCCGAATGAAGAATTAGACTGTTGGCGTTGTTGTTGCTGTTGTTGCTGAGGTTTTTGATTTCCTGCCTCGGGCTGATTGTTTTCGTTTTGAGCTACATCATTAGTATTGGCAGTAGAATCGGTTTCAGTTGCAACGACATTGGAGGCATCTTCGGGTTGCGGCTCAGAGCTCTGTTCGGTTGACGGCTGAGCCGACTCAACGGTGGTTGCAGAGACTTCGTTCTCTTCCGATTTAGTTTTAGGTTTTCTACCACGACGTTTCTGAGTCGGAGCAGTTTCCGTTTCGTTGTCGGTAGGTTGCTGTTCAACCTCCGGTTGAGCATCATTTGCTTTAGCTTGCGACTTGCGTCCACGGCGTTTAGGCACTTCTTCGTTGTTGGGCTCCGGAGTCGTGTCGGCATTGGCGATTGCTACTTCGGGCATTGTTGCCTCTGTAGTTTGATTAACTTTTTGCGACGTTTTATCAGCGCGTTTTTCGCGAGGTTGTCGACGTTTACGTTCCGTTACGTTGTTTGCTGAAGAGGAAGCAACGGTTATAGCTTGATTATCAAGAATGTCGTAAATAATATCTTGTCGATGTTCGGGGTTGAATTTTTTTATCCCCATCAATTCAGCGACTTGGCGAAGTTGGTTGTCGTCCATCGCTGAAAGTTCATGAATATTATACATGTTAAATTATCTAATATGATAAGTTAAAAATATGATTTTCAATGTGTTTTGGCTTGATGTGAAGGGCATTTAGCCATGGGATTTATTGAGATGTTGGGAAAACTTTAATGCCCAAAATGATAAAATAGAAAATGGAATTATATCACCCGTTTTAGTTATATACAGCTAAAAGTTGATACTTGTTTGCTAACGTGAATTGCTGAAAAGATGTAAGGGGGGATGAAAATATGTTTAGTTATAATCAATTATGTATTTGTCTAAATGACATTAATTATAGGCTATTAAAATGCCCGATACTCATATTTTCGATGCAAATTTAGTAAAATAAATTAAACTCGCAAAATTCCCATAAAAATTATTAAACGCCAAAGTATAAGATTAAAAGTATTCCGAATTTAGATTATTAGACCTAATGATACTTAAAAAGGGGTTATGAAAATGTTGGCGTAATTTTAATAAGGGAGGGGGTAGTTGGTAGCGGAAAAAACTTTTCTGACGAAATCTTCCGAACGACTTTTGCGATTGTTGATGAGAGCCTGAATTGCACTGTCGTTGAGGTTGCCTCTGACGTTGCTGAAGTCGGATTCTTTAGTGTTGGGACCGGCTTGACCGAAACCTACTGAGATGTTGCTATTGTTGAAGTCAAATTCTTTTTCAGCATCATTGCAAATTAGTTTAAATAAGGAATTATCCAACTCTTCCCACTTGGAAAGTAAATAATATTCACATAACTTAGGGGAAAGCTTGGCGGTATTGATGTTGCATAATTCATCGAGTTTAGTTGCAACCCAATTCCATTCATATTCGCGATAGAGGCAGTCCCACTCGCGAGGGGTGAATTCGCAGTTGCTCAACACCTCGGCCGGAGCAATCATTCCTGCAATATCAATCCAATTTTTAGCATAGAAGTTCCCCTCTTTTTTTATCGACAACCTGTCGATAATACGTTGTAATAATTTGCCAATAAGATAGTGGCGCAGGGCTGTATGGTAAAGTTCTATTGCACGCTTGGCATGGGATTTTTTTATGTAGAACCCGTTGTAGTGGTATATCTCGGCATCGAGTTGAGAGTTTATTAAGTTGTAGAGCAGGTCGAGCCCTTCGATTATGCGTTGAGCGATATGGGGATTTATGAGTCCGAATGTGATAATATCGGCAGAATTTTCGGAGCGTTTGTCGCGACGAGGCCATTTGTCGACATCTCGTTCTATGCCGATATTCCCAAGGGCAATAGCCGGAATAACGAAAGTTGAGCCATCGTTTTCAACTACGTAGGAGAAAGGTAGCGAAGAAGTGTCGGGGTGGGACTTGATATGCCCCATGACAGTTGAGAATGCACCAATATGAGCCGGCCACATGACGTAGGAATCGGAGGCTAATTTCACACCGCGCTCAAATATCCCATGATGGCAAGGCCCACTTTTATAGAGATGGTTGCTTTGGTTGGCACCCGAACCGGCATTGAACATCGAGGTCATAGCTCCGATGAGCAGTGTCGCCTTGTGCATCGAAACAGTGAAAGGCCCGGCAAAGAGTGCGGCAGCTTCACCATTTTCAAGAATGCAGTTAGAGAAAATGAGAGAATGGTGGGCAGCAAACCCATTTGCAACGCGACTGCCATCGCCAACGAAAACGTGGTCGATACGGGCTGCAGAATTGACAACGGAATTTTGCGCTAAAATGAAGTTTGAGGCATTGACGTCGGAGCCAATAAATGCGCTATGACCGATTGTGCCGTTGACCAAACGAGATGCCCCGTTTATAGTCGCCTGAGACCTTATGTCGACGCTGTCGATATGTCGGGTGTTGATGATTTGAACACCTTGCCCAATAGTGGCTCGGCCCTTTTTTTGCGACTCGGCATATTGCTTGATATTGTCCTTGAGCTTATTGACTAAATCCATGTCGTTGCGTGCCATTGCAATAATCCAAGCTTGTTGAGCTGTCAGTTTGTCGTACATAGGGACTTCGCGTCCACCGGATTCGCTCAGCACCTCAATTTCGATGCCGTTTCCAAAGGTGGAACCAGGGGCGCAGGATATGGTGCCGACGTTGCGAATGATGACATTGTCGTCGATAGAGCAGTTGGCAATTTTATCTCCTACGTTGGCAATATGAGTGCTACGCCCGATGATGCAGTCAACGATAGTGGCGTTGTATATTCCGGCATTGTAGATGGATGAATCGCAAGCTGATGCGTCGGAGCTGCGTAAAATTATATTGCCGGCGAAAGTGACGTTGCGGTATTGCTCGGGAGAGAATGGATTTTCGACTTTTATATTTCCCCATGACGAGCAGTGGCAACCATGACGCTGGAGAGTGTCGATTTCAGTTGGAGTTAAAAGTCGGAGGTCCATAGTTTTAAAAGCTAAAATTTTCGGCTACTTCATCGAAACTATATCCGCGCAAATCTTTGTCGGATAGGAGCATGTCGGCAGATGCTATGCGCCAATCAATGCCTAATTTGGGATCGTCGAAACGTAGGGTTGCTTCAGCATTTGGCGCGTAAACGTTGTCGACCTTGTATTGAAATTGAGCAACGTCGCTAAGCACAACGAAGCCATGGGCAAACCCACGAGGAATAAATAGTTGTCGTCCGTTTTCATGAGATAGCTCAACGGCGATATGTTGACCGAAAGTTGGAGAGTCCTTGCGCAAGTCGACAGCGACATCGAGTACCGTACCTTGCGAAACTCTGACTAATTTTGCTTGCGAAAATTCTCCTTTTTGGAAATGTAGACCTCGCAACACACCTCGTGATGAAAAAGATTCGTTGTCTTGAATAAAATTAACGTTGCCAACGTGGTTTTTGAACTCTTCCAATTTGAAAGTTTCAGAGAAATAACCTCTCGCATCACCGAAACGTTTAGGCTCGATAATCCAGACGCCTCTGATATTTTGCTCTATAAATTGCATGAATTAAAATTTAACCAACTTCGTAGTTGAATGTTTTGGCAAATTTAGTAAATTTGTGAAATAATTACAGATGCGATAAGCAATTTTTTTGCTGTCAGTCGAAGTTTGGTAGAACAAGTAGTAAAAAATTATGAATATAATACTTTTTGATGCACATGAAGTGCGTGAGAATTTGTTGCCATTGTCGTTTACACGCCCCGTAGCTGATTTTCGAGTGGGAATTACCACAATCCGCCAAAAATGGGAGAAAGTGTTGCCGGGTAACTATTCATATTTAACAGAAGATTATCTGTCGAAGAAATATACAATGACACTCAAGGAGAGTGGCGAGAACTTATTTGTTGCCGGACATATCGTACCGGATTATTCTGCTGAATTTAAAGATGCTTTGCTGACATTGCAAGAAGGCGAGGCATTGATTTGTGGCGGCGAAACAGTTGCCTATAAAGGGGAATTGGAGTCGTTTATAGCAAAAAGTTATAGTGCAAAAAAAGAGTGGAACGGCACGTTGACATCAATTCACTATGTATATGATATATTCCTTAATAATGGCAGTCAGATAGCAAAAGACTTTGCAGCGGTGGATTGTAGCGACAGTCAGCAATTATCATCGTCAAATATATTAATTGGAGATGCTGTAGATGCTGCCGGTAATCCACGTTTATATATAGCTCCGGGCGCGACAGTAGAGGGGGCTATAATCAACCTTAAAGGAGGTCCGATTTACATTGGGGCGGATGCAGAAGTGATGGAAGGGAGTTGTTTGCGAGGCCCTATAGCGCTATGTGAGCATGCTGTATTTAATATGGGAACAAAAGTATATCCCGACACGACAGTTGGCCCGTGGAGTAAAGTAGGAGGCGAATTGAACAATGCCGTGATATTCGGATATAGCAATAAGGCTCACGACGGATTTCTTGGGAATGCCGTTATAGGTGAGTGGTGTAATTTGGGAGCAGACTGTGTTGCATCAAATCTTAAGAATGATTATTCAAAGGTGCGCGTATGGAATTATCCGACCCATCGTTTTCAACGAACTGATTTACAATTCTGTGGGCTTATCATGGGCGACCATTCCAAGGCAGGTATTAACACGATGTTCAATACTGCTACAGTGGTGGGTGTGGGTTGCAATATTCATGGCTCGGGATTTCCACGCACATTTATCCCTTCGTTTAGTGAGGGGGGGGCGGCAGGATTTAATGATGTGCAGTTGAGTAAATTCTATGATATAGCAGAGCGAGTAATGGCGCGTCGACACAAAGAGTTGACCGATGTTGACCGCCAAATCTTCGAGGAGATATACAATATTGCCGATACTTATAAGTAAACAAATATATCCAAACCATAACATAAAATGAAAAAAATAATAATCGGAGCCATAGTGGTGCTATCAGCATTGACAATGACTTCGCAGACGGTTGATAATGATACTAAAACTATCGCACCATCGAGTGGCAATGCGGTAAAAGAGCCCAAAACAGTAAGTTTTACATTACCGGACTGGCTCCCCACGATAAATGGTACTATACGAGCGAATTATGAATTTGATACCGATAACAATGCAAGCCGATTTCGAGTGAGGAATGCGCGAATAAGTGTGAGCGGAGCAATTAGTCCGGAGTTTGACTATAAAGCAGAGATAGATTTATGCGATGAGGGTAAAACAAAGATGCTTGATGCGTATGTTCGCTATATGCCGGATAAGTTGCCATTTAGAGCTACAATAGGGCAGATGCGTGTTCCATTTACGTTGGATGCTCATCGTTCGCCGCATGAGCAACTTTTTGTCAATCGTTCGTTTATAGCGAAATATGGAGGTAATGTCAGAGATGTAGGATTGTCAGGTCAATATACGATAAAAGGGAATGTTCCGGTGACGTTTCAAGCCGGAGTGTTCAATGGTTCGGGACTGACCAATCAAAAAGATTATTGGACAAAAGCATTTAATTTTTCGTTTAAAGCAACAGCTCAAATCGCCAATGTGTTGACACTTATAGCGAGTTGTCAAAAATCGCGTCCCGAGGATGTTGACAATATGATGTGGAACGGCGGAGTTTCGTATAATGACGGATTGTGGCATATTGAAGCGGAGTATTTGCGCAAGAACTATTTGCACGACACATTTGAAGGCTTGAATATAATCGATTCGTTTATATCGCGTAAATTCCCATTGCGAGGAAAATTAATGTCGATAGCCGCATTGGGTCGCTATGATTATATGGGAGAACATTCCGACGGGAAGAAAAATGAAGAAGGAGTGTTGACTGTCACACAACCTGAACGTCATCGAATGACGTTGGGTAGCACATTGACCTTTGGTTCAGTGCGTCGCATAGAGTTGCGTGTGAATTATGAAAAATATTTTTATCAGAAAGACGCTGTTATCCCGGTTTCCGATCATGATAAACTGGTGGTGGAAGTGATGTGTCGCTTCTAAAAGATAAAGATATTATTGGCAATCCCGACAAATTGCTCAATTTTTCAGTAAAACAGGAGGATAATGGCAGAAAAATTTTGAAAATAGTTGCAGAATGAATAATTTTGCGGCGAAATTATAAGTAAAATTAGCAAACTAAGAAAATGAATGTAGCAATCGTAGGCGCAAGTGGTGCCGTAGGTCAGGAATTTTTACGAGTTCTCGATGAACAAAATTTCCCCATCGACAACTTGGTGTTGTTTGGATCAGCCCGTTCAGCCGGACGCAGTTACACCTTTAAAGGTAAAGAATATATTGTAAAGGAGCTTCGTGAGAATCCCGAAGATTTCAAAGATATAGATGTTGCATTTACGTCGGCAGGCGCAGGCGTGTCAAAGCAATATGAGAAGATTATTACCGCGCATGGTGCGTTGATGATCGACAATTCGAGTGCGTTCCGAATGGACGAGGATGTCCCCTTGGTAGTGCCGGAAGTCAATGGCGACGATGCTTTCAACACTCCTCGCAATGTAATTGCCAATCCCAACTGTACGACAATTCAGATGGTAGTGGCATTGAAAGCTATTAATGATGTGTCCCCGATAAAGAAGGTTCATGTAGCCACCTATCAGGCGGCCAGTGGAGCCGGAGCGGCAGCAATGGATGAGTTGGTAGAGCAATATCGTCAGCTTGGCGCCGGAGAAGAGCCCACGGTAAAGAAATTTGCACATCAGTTGGCCTACAACGTAATTCCTCATATCGACGTATTCCAAGAAAACGGATACACCAAAGAGGAGATGAAGATGTACAACGAGACAAAGAAAATCATGCATGCGCCTAATCTCGATGTTAGCGCAATGTGTGTACGTGTTCCCGTTATGCGAGCTCACTCTGAGGCAATATGGGTTGAAACTGAAAGTCCCGTAAGCGTAGAGCAGGCGCGTGAAGCCTTTGCCGCCGCTGAAGGTGTTGTTGTAGTTGATGCTCCGATGGAAAACAAATATCCAATGCCCCTCGATATTGCAGGTAAAGACCCTGTATATGTAGGACGTATACGTCAAGACCTTTGTAATTCCAATGGCTTGTCGTTTTGGGTGGTAGGAGACCAAATAAAGAAAGGTGCAGCTCTCAATGCCGTGCAAATTGCGCAATATATGCTCCGCAAAGGCGCATTTAAAGCATAAATTTATTTAGAAAGAGAAAACATTATAAAAACCGGTAGTAGGGACGCATAGTGCAAGCGTCCCCACAATCGGGAAATACCTTAAACTGGATTTGACCATGACTATACTCTCAACAGCGCTTGTTGATCATCCGGTGGCGATATTTCTTATCGTCTTAGTCATCATATTGATGGCACCGTTGTTGCTCAACAAGCTTAAAATACCGCATATTATTGGTATGATTGTGGCGGGGGTAGTTGTGGGTCCTTACGGATTTAATATACTTGCCGACGACTCGAGTTTTGAAATATTCGGGGAAGTCGGCTTGTTGTATTTGATGTTTTTGGCGGGGATTGAGATTGATATGTACCACCTCAAGCTCAATCTGAAGCGAGGACTTGTGTTTGGCGCGCTTACATTTATCATACCGATGGTAATGGGTGCGGTAGCGAGCGTGTATCTGCTTAAGATTGATTGGCTTACGTCGATCTTGTTGGCATCAATGTATGCGTCCCATACGTTGATATCCTATCCGGTGGCGGCACGTTTCGGTATCACAAAATCGCCGGCGGTGTTAATTTCTATTGTCGGGACGATTATAGCCGTTGTCGGAGCGTTGTTGGTGCTCGGTGGAGCGATAAATGTGCATCATGAGGGAGGAGTCGATACGGGTGCTATAGCATGGTTGTTGTGTAAGATGATGATGTATTGTGTAGCGGTGTTGTATGTCTATCCCCGATTGACACGATATTTCTTTAAAACCTATTCCGACAATGTCACACAATATGTGTATGTATTGGTCATGGTGTTGCTGTCGGCATTGGTCGCCAAATTGATTGGTCTTGAGGCAGTGCTTGGCGCCTTCTTTGCGGGGTTGGTGCTAAATAGATATATTCCAACATCGTCAACGCTGATGAGTCGTATAGAATTTGTTGGGAATGCACTATTTATCCCCTATTTCTTGATAGGAGTCGGCATGATGATAAATGTAAGGGTTATCGGTAATGTCGAGACGTTGTGGGTGACGGCAGTGATGCTCGTGATCGCATTGTCAAGTAAATGGATAGCAGCTTGGGGCGCACAGAAAATCTATAAGATGAATGGGGCGGAGCGAGATGTGATGTTTGGCTTGACAACGGCCCACACGGCAGTGGCGTTGGCAGTAGTAACCATAGGATACAACATGGTGTTGCCGGATGGTACACGCATGATGGGTGAAACGATACTCAATGGCACGGTGTTGGTAATTCTTGTGACATGTGCCATTGCTCCGATAGTTACGACAAGAGCAGCAGCGCGAATTAAGTTGCAGATGGTGGAAAACGACATCGAACCGCAGAAGGAGCGAAAACGTCATACGTCGCACACTCTTATTGCAGTTTCTAATCCATTGACAGCAGGTGGATTAGTGGAGTTGGCATTGTTGTCGCGTCCGGAGAATCGAAGCGCAAGGGATACGCTATATGCGCTCAATGTCAGGAATGATAACACTCCGTCGGCTAAAGCATTGGCGCGAAGTGTACTTGATTTATCGGTAAAAGCGGCTGCTGCAGCCGGAAGCGAATTGTCGACAATCGAACGATATGACCTAAACACGGTGACCGGAGTGGTCAATACTATTGAAGAGCGGGATATAACAGAACTATTTATAGGGATGCACCGCAAAGCAACGGTAATAGATACGTTCCTTGGCGGCAAGACAGAGCAATTGCTAAAACTAACTAATAAAATGGTGGTGATTTCGCGATGCTATATACCACCAAACACGGTGACCCGAATAGTAGTGTATGTACCCCCAAAAGCAGAGTTTGAAACCGGATTTACGCGCTGGTTGCACATGTTGGGTAATCTCGCTCGCGAGTTGGGGTGTCGCATTATATTCTGTTGTAATAATGACAGTCGAAGGGTAATAGCCGGAGTGTTGCGACGTGATAAATTTACCATCCGCAGTGAGTATCGTCAGGTTGAGGATCGAGATGACTTTTTGTTGCTCTCGACGCGAGTGCTTGATGACGACCTGTTTGTGATAATAGGAGCGCGTCCGGCATCGGTATCTTTTTCAAATGATATGGCAGAATTGCCCGGGTTTATGCAGAAAAATTTCTCTCGCAATAATATTATAGTAATTTATCCCGAGCAGTTTGGCGATGAAATGCCAATGGAATCATTCTCCGACCCGCTGGCGAGCGATATATCCTCAACACCATCGGCATTGAGAATATGGGGTAGAACATTTATTGCAAAGGTATCGAATTTGCTACGCAAGCGAGATGGAAGTAAACGTGGCAAGCGAAATAAAGACATTAAATTGTAGTAAATAACGTGAATTCGACGAAAATAATCAGAAGAGAGTCAGTTGGTTATCAACAACAC
>CAYWXG010000047.1:0-21094 GCA_964462445.1 uncultured Barnesiella sp.
GTCTGCGGCGACTCGGCAACTCTGCCACTTCTCCCTCACCACTGATAACTCGTATATCATTACAATTCGGTTAAATGTGTTGTAAAACATAATTTTCACTTGAATTTTTGTCGTAATTTTGGGCAGTTATTAACATTTTAAACTCAATCATTATGCGAAAACTTTTATCTATGATTTTAACATCAACCATTTTTCTGTTCATTTCGTCATGCACGAATAATAATAGCATTATAGGTGAATGGAGAATGGATTTTGAAATGGACGGTGCGTATGGTGTTTATACATTCAATCCTAACAACACTTTTGTTTGGCAAATCTACGATTCCGACGATGAACCTATTGGCGGTTGTACATACAAAGGAACGTATAAGTATGACGGCGAAACATTAACAACAATTGAAAACGGAGAAAAAGAAGAAATCCCCGTAACAATTGACGGAGATACCATGACCGCAATTTCACTTGACGATGATTTCTCTGAATTGGTCTATAAAAGAATGTAATTAAATAAAATATTATGAAAAAGTTATTTGCGCTTTTATTTGTCGCCGTGTCCCTTGTCGGCTGTAACTCAAAGGTCGAAATAGGACCCATTGCATTGGGCGACAACTATAATGAAGCATACGGAAGACTCGTTGATTTAAACATTCCTATTGTGGATATGGACTCCGATTACATTCAAATAGAAAGTGATATAGAGTTATTCGGAGTGATATTCGACAAAGGCAATCTCACATTCAAGAATGACAAATTAAGCACTTTCGCAGTTAAAAGAAATTTCAGCACGCTGTCATCATCGAAATTCAAACAATTAGTCAAAAAGGTAGAGGAGATTTTCGGTGAAGCGCAAAGAATACCTGATAATATGACGTCGAATAAATCAAGAGATTTTGTTGTGTTCGAGAAGAAAATAGACAATTTTCAAGCAGGGTTAGTGTTCGATTGGGAGTATGATGAATTATGTGTTGTTATTCGTGAACCAATCAATTAAACTCATCAACATAATAAAAAAATAGCCGAGGTGCATCTCGCATCCCGGCTACCAAACCTAATATATGCCTAATTGATAAAAAGAATCAACATAATAGGTCGTTACTTCATGAATAATAGCTAAATCATCATATCATCAATTCCTAATTCATCTTTTTTTTTATTTTTGACTCGTAATAATATATATTATATTATCTTGATTTAACCACTGAATTAGGGAGGTTTTCGCGGCTCGCGGTCACAACAAGCCCTTATAGCACCGAGATGCTAAGTGGACTTGTGGCGGATTTGAACACTGACTCAGTGCAGGTCCCCTGCGTTATCCGTCACCCCTTGTGAGGTTTAATCTCTTGGGGTTTGGTGACTTTCGTAATTAACTACGGCTCGTTCATTCACCTACTGAACCTCCCCTGTCGAGCAGCCCTTTCGGTCTGATTACCGAAATGTCCTTTGGGGAGTTTACAACACGTGCCAAGTGGTCTTGTTCTGGTCGGCAGACACGTGAGGTTGAAGCTCTCGCTTCGATAAGCACCTTCCTTATCTCCTACGCTTTCCTACTTCAGTTCGGATAAGAACTTACAATTGAGCTAAGGAAAAAGAAGAACCGATTACACAATTCGACTGAAATATGGCACGTATCGGAGTTTAACCGGTTCTTCTGTTCCGACGAGGTTTCATGTCGTCGCTTGGAGAGGCTTTGATTTGCGACAAAGATAATACCCGAATTGCATTGACGCAATAGGCTGATTTTGGGGATTGTGAACGAATGTTAACGAGTTAAATTGCGAAAAAAATAAAGTTTTTGAATGTTTCAGCTATGTTTCAGCACCAAATTCAACTAATCTTAAATAACTAATTCTCAATGATTTAAACACTTAGGCTACACACCCAAGAAGCGGATAATCCTCTTTAGTAATGTTATGAGCTTCAGCAATAGGGACTGCAGAGTAGATGCGATTGAGAAAATGCGTTCCTGCACTGAATGAGGCCAATGTTACATACTGATGCAGTTCGGGGTGTTTCTCTTGAGCTATTCGTATTGTGGCAAGAGTTTCATTTACTTCGCTGAGAGCCTGAGGATAGATTGTTTCCATTGATCCTGATGCGTCGAGGATAATGAGGTTGTAAATCTTCTGTGTTTCCATACTTTTTTGAATTTAAAATGTTTGACTTGAATTTTGTTGACAATGCAAATTTATATTGCATTTAAAGTGACTCCAAGAAAAAACATTTTGCAAGTCTTGCATAGTAGAATCATTATCAATCCTCATATATCCTTGTTTAAACATAAAAGGTTGTAACGACCTTCCTATCGGCGCGTTACAACCTTTATGTGGAGTAATACGTTAAGTAAAACGTTATTCTTCAATTGCAGCTTGAGCAGCGGCTACACGTGCGATGGGCACGCGGAACGGAGAACAACTTACGTAGTTCATGCCAAGCTTAGCGCAGAATTTAACTGAAGAGGGTTCGCCACCATGTTCGCCACAGATACCAACTTTGAGTTCTGCTTTAGTAGCGCGGCCTTTCTTAACACCCATTTCTACGAGTTGTCCAACACCTTCTTGGTCAAGGACTTCAAACGGATCGGTTTTGATGATACCATTTTCTTTGTAGAATTTGAGGAACTTGGGAGCGTCGTCACGAGAGAACCCAAATGTCATCTGAGTCAAGTCGTTTGTGCCGAATGAGAAGAAGTCGGCAACAGTTGCGATTTGATCAGCAGTGAGTGCTGCGCGAGGCACTTCAATCATTGTACCTACAAGGTAGGGTAAGCTTTGTCCTTTTTCTTTGAATACCTGAGCTGCAGTAGTATTGATAACATCGGCTTGGTGTTGAATTTCTTTGAGTGAACCCACCAATGGAATCATAATTTCAGGATGAACATCGATGCCACGAGCTTTACATGCGAGTGCTGCCTCGATGATAGCGCGAGTCTGCATTTCTGTGATTTCGGGGAATGTGATACCAAGACGGCAACCGCGGTGTCCGAGCATGGGGTTGAACTCTTCGAGTGAGTCAACTTTTGCCTTAACTTCAGCAAGAGTGATGCCCATTTCATCGGCAAGCTCTTTCTGGGTTGCAGTCTGATGAGGTACGAATTCATGCAAAGGCGGGTCGAGGAGACGTATAGTTACACCATAGCCGTCCATAGCTTCAAAGATACCTTCGAAGTCACCACGTTGCATGGGGAGAAGTTTGTCAAGAGCGTGACGACGACCTTCAACATCTGATGCAAGAATCATTTCGCGTACGGCTTTGATACGGTCACCTTCAAAGAACATGTGTTCTGTACGGCAAAGACCGATACCTTGAGCACCGAAGTGGCGAGCTTGTTTTGCATCGCGGGGAGAGTCGGCGTTAGTACGAACGAGAGTCTTTGTGTATTTAGCAGCGAGGTTCATGATTGCGCCAAAGTCGCCATCGAGTTCAGGTTCTGCAGTGGGAACTTGGTCATCGTATACTTCACCTGTTGAACCATTGAGAGAAATCCAGTCTCCTTCTTTGTAGAGTTTTCCACCCATTTCAACTGTTTTCTTTTCGTAGTCAACTTTGATTTCGCCGGCACCTGAAACACAGCATTTACCCATACCACGAGCAACAACGGCAGCGTGAGAAGTCATACCACCACGCATAGTGAGGATACCTTGAGCTACAGCCATACCACGAAGGTCTTCGGGAGATGTTTCGATACGTACGAGAACAACTTTTTTCTTCTTTTCAGCCCAAGCTTCAGCTTCATCGGCGAAGAATACAATTTGTCCTGTAGCAGCACCCGGAGATGCGGGAAGACCTTTAGCCATTACTTTCGCACGGTTAAGAGCTGCTTTATCAAATACAGGGTGGAGAAGTTCATCGAGTTTTTGCGGCTCCATGCGCATCAATACGGTTTTTTCGTCAATTTTTTCTTCGCGGAGAAGGTCCATTGCGATTTTAACCATAGCGGCACCTGTACGTTTGCCATTACGAGTTTGGAGCATCCAAAGTTTGCCATCTTGGATTGTGAACTCCATATCTTGCATATCGCGGTAGTAGTTTTCAAGGCTGTTTGCGATAGCGATAAGTTCAGCTGCACAAGTAGGCATTGATTCTTCAAGAGAAGGATATTTAGAAGCGCGAACTTCTTCAGATATACCTTGAAGGGCAGCCCAACGTTTAGAACCTTCGATAGTGATTTGTTGAGGTGTGCGGATACCGGCAACAACGTCTTCACCTTGTGCATTAATCAAATATTCACCGTTGAAGATGTTTTCACCTGTAGCAGCATCGCGAGAGAATGCGACACCGGTAGCTGAATTGTTACCCATGTTACCATAAACCATTGCTTGAACGTTAACAGCTGTACCCCATTCTTCGGGTATTTGGTTCATGCGACGATAGATAATAGCGCGTTCGTTCATCCAGCTGTCGAATACAGCGCAAATACCACCCCAAAGTTGCTCCCATGCGCTATCGGGGAAGTCTTTGCCGGTAAATTCTTTCACTGCTGCTTTGAAGAGAGCAACAAGATTTTTGAGGTCTTCAACTTCAAGTTCAGTATCAAGTTTTACACCTTTTTCTTCTTTTACTTTCTCCATTATAGCTTCGAACGGATCGATGTCGGCTTTGCTTTTGGGTTTCATGCCGAGAACAACGTCGCCATACATCTGAACGAAACGACGATAGCTATCCCATGCGAAACGAGGATTGCCACTCTTTTCAGCAAGAGAAGCAACAGTAGCGTCATTCATACCAAGGTTGAGGACTGTGTCCATCATACCGGGCATAGATGCACGAGCACCTGAACGTACCGACACGAGCAAAGGATTGGTCGGGTCGTTAAATTTCTTGTTAGTTAATTTCTCAACATGAGCGATAGCAGCTTCTACTTCTGCTTTGATGTTTTTTACAACTTCGTCTTTGCCATATTGAGTGTACTCTGTACACACTTCAGTTGTGATGGTAAATCCGGGAGGAACCGGCATACCCAACAAATTCATCTCAGCGAGGTTTGCGCCTTTTCCGCCAAGTAGATTTCTCATACTGGCATTTCCTTCAGCTTTTCCATCGCCAAAAGTATAAACTCTTTTCATTGTGAATTTTGGTTGTATTAAATATTTAATAATTGTGTTAGTTGTCGCGTATTCTGATTTAAGTTTTAGAGAGAGTCGGCTAAAAAATTAAAAGGCATGCAGTATAAAACCGATTAAAGTAGTGCATTTCTTTAGTGCAAATATAATGATTATGTTTTCAACAACAAAACAATTCTTTAAATTAGTGTAATTTTTAGTTTTTTCTTCTCTTTAATACTAATTCATTAGTTATATTCCATAATTTATAATTACTTTTGCCATAGTAAAATATAATCAGATATAATTTTGGCACGTAAAAAGAAAGAACTTCCCCTACTTGAGGGAATAGAAATAGTAGATGTGGCAGCGGAGGGCAATGCCATTGCTCGCGTTGATAATATGGTGGTGTTTATTCCATACGGAGCTCCGGGAGATATCGCGGATATTAAAATTGACCGCAAAAAACATTCTTATTGTGAAGGTCATATTGAAAGGTTAATAGCACCTTCTACTCTACGTGTAGAGCCTGTATGTGAGCATTTTGGCACATGTGGCGGATGTCGTTGGCAGCATCTACCCTATCAATTTCAGATACAAGCTAAGCAACGTCAAGTTAAAGATGCACTTGACCGCATAGCTAAAATTGAATATCCTGAAATAATGCCAATTCTCGGCTCGAATTCAATATATGGATATCGAAATAAGATGGAATATACATTCTCTAATCGTTGCTGGTTGACGTATGAACAGATGCGCTCCGGAGAGGAATTCCCTGATCGCGATGCTGCCGGATTCCATATACCCGGAGCATTTGACAAAGTACTTGATATAAAAAAATGTCACTTACAGGACGACCTCGGGAATCGTATTCGCGTATTTGTAAAACAATATTGTAAAGATCACAACTTGCCATTTTATGATTTAAGAGCTCAACATGGATATATGCGCACGTTGATGATTCGTATAGCGTCTACCGGAGAAGTAATGGTTGTGGTAGTTGTTGGTAGTAATGAAGTTTCTACTACAGAAACAATGCTCAGTGCTATTCATGCAGAATTCCCCGAAATTACCTCTTTGCACTATGTTATTAATCTAAAAGTCAATGATTCAATTGCCGACCAAGATGTTGTTTGTTATGCCGGTAAGCCTTTTATAGAAGAAGAAATGGAGGGCTTGAAATTTAGAGTTGGGCCTAAATCGTTCTATCAAACTAATTCTCTCCAAGCCTATGAATTATATAAAGTTGTGCGTGATTTTGCCGAACTGTCGGGAAATGAATTAGTGTATGACCTATATACCGGAACAGGTACTATCGCTAATTTCGTGAGTTCAAAAGCTCGTCACGTTGTTGGTATAGAATATGTAAAGGAGGCAATAGATGATGCTATTGTGAATTCTCAATACAATGGTATAACCAATACAGAATTTTATGCAGGAGACATGAAAGATGTATTAACCGACAATTTTATTGTAGAACATGGCCGCCCGGATGTAATGATTGTGGATCCTCCACGAGCCGGTATGCATCATGATGTTGTAGATGTCATACTTCGAGCACGTCCACAGCGAATAGTATATGTAAGTTGTAATCCTGCAACTCAAGCTCGTGATTTACAACTCCTCGACGATGTGTATCGTGTTGAAGCTGTTCAGCCGGTTGATATGTTCCCCCACACTCATCATGTTGAGAATGTAGTAAAACTAAGTTTGCGATAACATCTTCTTTTTCCAATTACGATAACCAAAGTATGCCACGATTGTGTATATCGCATAAAGCGTGGCATAAAAAGGTATATCTTTATATAAATAGAGTCCTACGTCTATTGCATCTACAATCATCCAAGCAAACCATTGTTCAATGTATTTCTTTGCCAACATCCATGTGCCAACAATGCTAATCGCAGTAGTCAATGCGTCCATCATCGGCACTGTAGAATTGGTGAAATTTACTAACAATAGATAGATGCCAAGCCATATTGCCAACATTGCAAATGTTGACAATATGGCTGTCGGTATTCCAATATGAGATATTACTGCTCCTTTTTTACGTTTTGTCCCGCGCCATATGATAAGACCATATAATGACGCTACCAAGTAATAGATATTAATAGAGAAGTCGGCATATAACCCGGCGCTGAAATATACATACATCGACACCATGGGCATAAGTAAACTAAACAACCAAACCCAATTGCTAGCTTGGTACTCATAATAAAGATAGCACACTCCGAGTACAAACCCGATTATTTCTATTGCGTGGGTAGATAAAAATGGCCAGATAATATCCATCTTATGTCGTTTTAAAAATTAACCGTAACTGAACCGACAACGTTGGTTGGAGCTTGTGCGGAATATCCGGAATAGTGGTATATTACATTTTCTCCATTATCTACATAATATCCGGAACCAGCGTAGCCGTTACTTTCGTATTCTTCGTTAAAGATATTGTTGATAGTCACCCCTAATCTTACATTTTTAAGACCCTTATACTTGAATGTATAGCCAAGTACAAGATTGCTTACGAAATAAGAATCGAGTGACTGGTCTAATTGCTCTGAATTAGTCATATATTGACGCGAAACATAATGAGACTGGAGCGATGCGTCAAAACCATTCATGTTAAATGAGAAAGAGTTATTCAATATGAAGTCGGGAGAGAATGATATGCGTGTTGAGCCGTGGTTAATTGTAATCGGATTGGCATAATCATCGTCATAGATATATTCAACAAAATCCTTTATTCTATTTTTAGATAACGTGGCATTGATAGCCCAATCAAACCACCGGCACGGTTTTAATGCGAATTGTAACTCAATGCCGGCACGATAACTTGACGGGACATTTTCTGAGACCGGATTGCCGGTGTCGGAGAGTTGCCCGGTTGCAACGAGTTGGTCTTTATAATCCATATAATAGAGATTTACACCAACGTTAAATGTTTTGCCAATATAGTTATATCCAGCTTCATAATCAAACAGACGCTCAGAGCGAGGGGCTCGCCCCGGTGCGCTATCGATAAAATTATCACGAGTGGGTTCTTTATGGGCAACCGACCATGATGCAAATAGACGATGGTTTTGATTGGTTATATAGTTTATTCCAACTTTGGGGTTGAAGAAGTCAAATTTACGGTCTATTGCCAATTGTGTCATCTCCTCGAGATTGTAGTCGTAAGTATCTGAAATCCCTTTAATAGTATAATCTATATGGCGATATTGTAGGTCGGCATATGCGGAAAGGTTGTTTGAAAAATTTATGCTCGTTCGAGCATAAAAGCTACCATCGACTTTATGCCCGGTATTGCGGTAATATTCTTGAAGCGGGTCGATGTTTCCAACATAATTACGGACCCATGCTACTTGTCCGAAATGGTCTCCATCAAATACATTAAATGCACCGCCAACAGTAACCGACATGTTTTTGTTGGTGTATGAAAGGTTGAATAAACCTCCACCAAATCCATTGTCCATTTTTTTTAGGCGAACCAAATCGGATTTTTTTATAGTTTGTGTGGATTGAGATCCGTCGGGATTGTTGATTATTACATCAAATGGGATCAAGCCATATTCTTTTAGCGTACGTTTTGTTTTATATTGTTCGTAATAGCCATCTCCTTTGGTATAATGTAATGCGGCATCAAGGGTAAGTGATGATGAAAAACGATGGCGCCCAAGTAGTTGGAAATGATGTTGAGAATAATTATCAAATTGATTCGGATAATAAGCAATATTACCATCTTTATCTGTATATTCCCCACATGGATTATAACGACGACCAAATTCCGTCATCTCTTCTTTAGATGCATAGTCCCATGCCATATAAGTTTGCTCTTTGCCACCGAATGCCAATAAACGCAACGATGATGCCCCGGAATAATATCCCACTTGAGCAAAATAAGAGTACATATTGGCCGACGCTCGATCAATATATCCATCCGTGCCAATATTCGACAATCTAATCTCTGCAGCCCAATGATTATTTATTAAACCTGTACCGGCTTTAATTGTTTCCATATGAGTGTTATACATCCCATAAGAGCCGGAGAATGAGGCAAATGGATTGCGAGATGGTATGTCGGTTGCCATATTAATAGAGCCGCCAAAAGCTCCGGCGCCGTTAGTTGATGTTCCGGCTCCGCGTTGCACTTGTATATCTTTAATTGAAGATGCCAAATCGGGCATGTTAACCCAATATACATTGTGGCTCTCGGCATCATTAATAGGGACTCCGTTTGCTGTTACGTTAATGCGTGAACCATCTGTACCACGAATTCTAAGAGAGCTATACCCTATCCCTGTGCCAACATCTGAGGTAGTTACAACGGATGGAGTCATTGAAAGCAAATACGGAATGTCAACCCCGTTGTTTATTCGCTCAATGTCTTTTTGAGTAATGTTGGTAAATGCAATTGGAGTTTTTGCATCTGCTCTCTGAGCAACTACTGCAACTTCACTGAGATTGATTGCGGACACACTGTCGGATACATTATCCGAAATCCGCGCGGTTGCTGCCGATATATTAGATGCAATGGCAACAATCGTCAGAATAGACAATTTCTTCATCTTTTTTATTCTCTACGCCGGTATTACCCGGATCAGGTTCAAAGGGTATATTCTCAGCCCATTTTTATATGAGCACCCCTATAAAATATGTTAACTGTGGCACAAAGGTATGTATTTTCTCACGAAATCGGAAATTTCTGTTTATTTTTGTAAAAAAATTAACATTACTATGGACAATAAACAATATATAACGCAGTTATCACGACGTGCTACTCTTAATTATAAAGAAACTCAACAGTTAGTTTCATCGGCAATAGCTACAATTATTGAGATTCTTTCTCAAGGCGACAACGTAGCTATACCGACATTCGGAACTTTTGGCACAGAGAAACGAGATGAATATATTGATGTTGACTCGAATACAGGTAAGCGTATGTTATTCCCGCCATCGATAAAAGTTGTGTTTAATCCAGGTACTATTTTATCAAAATCTATTAGTTCAAAGTAATGAAACAAATAGTTGCAATATCAGCATTTGCAGAAACGCTTGCTCGTCAGTCGGGGTATACGGTTGACTTTTGCGAACGTTTTACACTCGAAATGTTTAAAACTATCGCGGATGAATTAAAAGAGTCAAATAGCGTTACGATAAAGGGGTTGGGACGTTTTTATGTAACAGAAAAAGGTAATGTTGAATTTAGTCCGGACACTAATTTTGCGGCTGATGTTAATGCCCCTTTCGATTGCTTTGAACCGGAAATACTTACTGAGGAGATAACAGAAAGACAGTTGTCGATAGGATTAGAGAATCTTGCTATTGAAGAAAATATTGACGAAAGTTTAGTCGTTGAAACTCCGATAGAATCACTGTCTGATAACCTTGAAGGTAAAAATGACATTGAAGATGATACTTTATCATTATCTATTGTTGTAGATAACGAATCTGATGCAGTAGAGCAACAAGAGTCTCCCAAAGAAGATGATGATTTTGTGGGGGAAAAGATAGTTGATGTAGTTGATGAAGCGTCAGATTCGGAACAAGAAGTCTCAGCCTCTATAATAATGGCGAATGAAGTCGCGGAATCAACAATCACTAATGCGGAATCTATAGAGAATACCATACCCCATCGTCGTCGCTCCATAATGACATTTATTGGTGGAGTTTTACTGGGTGGTATTATAGGAGCTGCAATCACCTACTATGTAGTGGCCCCAAAAAACGTCGCTGACAATGCGATGAACGAATTTACAACCATCGATATCCCGGTAGCTGTAATTGATAGTATTTCCAACGAAATAATTGTAGATAGTATAATTTCTACAGCGCAGGAATCTATAATAGTAGAAGATTCAGAAATAACTAATGAGGTATATGATTATGTGACATCTACCCTTGCGCAGCTGTCAAGAAAGCATTTTGGTACGTACGAATTTTGGGTATATATATATGAAGAAAATAAAGATGTGATTTCCGACCCTGATTTTGTTGAACCAAATACCAAAGTTCGTATACCTAACGCAGAGAAGTATGGTATTGATGCAAATAATCGTACGAGCATTAATAATGCTCTAAAGAAGTCTCAAGAAATAGCACTTCTGCGCAAAAAATAAGATGCAAATATTTATACCGGGATTACAAGCATTGGAATATCGGCATGAAGTAGAAGCTTGTTCGCAAGGCTGGGATTGAAAAAACGTGAGAATACATTACGTTTTTTGTTTGGAATTGCAACAAGGTTGACTTTCTGTTCGCGAGCAATTCGATTGTATTCACTATCAAGTTTACTAATTGCAATTTCTTCAGAATTAACCTTGAATGTGGGGTAATGTTTTGTGCAGTATTCTACAAGAGACTTAATCGCTTTTCTGTCGCTTGATGACAATTCTTTCTTCCCGGGAATATGTAGGATAGTAATCTCTAACGGTATATTAACAAATAATCGGTAAATACCTTCGAGTGCTAATAAGTCTTCTTGCTCAAGATTACAAAAGAATAAAATTCGAGTGATATCGGTAGCTCTCTCAAGTGTTACATTTTCCGGGATACTAAATACCGGGAATTTGCAAGAATCAAGTACTTGTGCAGTGACGCTACCTATCAATTCTTCTTCTTTTCGTTCTGCTCCACGAGTGCCCATTACTATAAGTATGGGCGACATTGTTTTCGCCGTTTCATTAATTACGTCTTCCGGCACACCTTCAGTTATGAGTGTACTAAATTTAACCGGTGGAATTTCTCCATTTTTTATGTATTGACGTAGTTGCGTTTCAAACAATCCCATCGTAATGCGTGCAGCACGCATTAACGCATTGCCTACTTCCTGACTCTCCGCGAGTTCAAATGAGAAAGAGTCGGTCAGTTGTACTCGCTTGGATAACGCAGGATTAATGAATGAATTTAATAATAAAATACGAGCCTTATGCCTATATGCTACATCAAAAGCCATAATAGTTGCTCTCATAGAATAGTCAGAGAAATCTATAGGCACAAGAATTAAAGGGTCAGTCTTATCGGTTGGTTGTTCACATTCATCTTGTAGAGCAAAGATGTCAGAATTCTCAATAATACGTAGCGCTTGAGGTAGATCGGTTTCCTTAATCCTTACTCTCACTCCAGATGATACTACAGGTGTGGATAGATTAACATTGTGTAAAACAGCGGTCACGCCTTCGCGCTCAAGCATATTTTTGAGCGCGACAGCGTGATCGTAAGTGTGTATAGCTACTGTTATTAATCTTTCCTCTTCCATTTCGGTAGAGACTGATTATATAGTTATTTTGTTTTAATTTTTTTCCTGCTCTTGCAATATTTCAACGGCCATATCATAGATAGTAGTGTCGTCAAGAACAACAATACCTCCATCAGGACCCGGTTCAATGTGAACACCACAATTTTTGCCAAATTCGTAATTGGTGCCTCCGAAATAATTTCTGACGGTTTGAACAGTGATATTGAGTTTATCAGCAATACGATGTGTTGCACCGTCAGGTAAACTGTCTTTGAGACGGCGAAGTTCATTGAATGTGATTGTTTTTGTCATGATATTTAAATTTTAATTAATGAATATTTGATTAAATACGTGATAAAATTAAAAAAAGTATTTATCACCCTCTAAATTATTAATATAATCTGAATTTGCCAAATAAATATTGAAAAAGATTTTTATGTTTTACGACATATTTTTGCTCGAATTGTTCTTACTATCTAATAATCAAGCATTGCCGATACATAAAGAGTGAAATCAATAAAAGATTTCACTCTTTGTCTTTTCAGATAATTTCGATATCCTTTGCATCAATCCACGCTCTATTATCTCCGGCCGCTTCAACTTCTACCCATTTCTTCACTTTAGAATCATACGGTGTTGTTAATTCACGTATTACTTTCACTTTGCTCCCCTCATGTAGTAACATTGCTTTTTGTGATTCTGAAGATGGGGAGGTTGATAATTGTGCGGATTTTGCTATAATAATTGCTTCTTTATTCCCAGAAACAATAGAGGCAGCATTAATTGTTATGATTATACTTACAATATTAATTATAAATAATGCGATTGCTGTGAAAAAGTATATTTTTCTTAGGCGTATATTATTACTAAATATGTACCCTCCAACAAGAATTAGGACGCCAACAAAAATAATTATTGAAACAATTGCCCAACCATTGGGTGAAAACATTTGCATTGACTTCTCTACAAGAACATTTGTAATCCCGTCGCTTGCTTGAACATCGATGAGTTTTGCTCTGACAAATTCAAGATTTGCTCTTATGTCTTCGTCGGTGGGATCGAGGCGCAATGCTCGTTCGTAGTTGATAATTGCTTTCGCTAATGAATCAACACGATAATATGCATTCCCTAAATTATAATAAATAGAAGCAGAACTACCCTCTTTTTTAATAGCCTCGTTGTATAATTTGATTGCCTTTAGATAATCCTGTTCGGTGCCTCGCATATATGCGGTGTCGGCTGCGGCATCAAGGGATTCCTGTGCAGCTTTGATTTCGAGATTTTGGTTGCCATTATCATTGATAGAATCGATGTGGTTTTCGCTTTGTGCTAATGCCACACTTGATATCATAATCGCTATTGCAGGCAATATTATATATTTATATATTGATTTCATTGTCGTAAAATTTACACTTATTTACTTATTGATTGAAGAGCATTCATTGCTTCAAACGCAGAGTCATATACATCTTTCAGTGGTCGATTGAGTGACTCAGGAGTATATCTTGCCATTTCACATTCATCAAGCACTTCGATTACTTTTGATATGGTGCATTCATCTGCGCCATGTTGCAATAATTCCTCGCTGATGTTACTGCGTGTTAGTGATGAAATAGGCATACTTAATTTATCACTGATATACCCCCACAATGCTTTAAGGATGGCATCATAGAATGCTGCGCTATCGTTTTTATTCATCAAGTTATTTGCAACAGCTAATCGTTTCCTTGCAACCTTACCGGCTTTAGTGCGGCGCATCCCTACTACATCTGCATTCGCTTTGTGTCGTTTGATTGCTATAAGGGTAATAATAACCAAGATTATTATTAGGAGAGGATAGATTGCCCAATATAGTATTGTTTTTGCATACAATATGTGAGTATGGGAAAGAGATTTATCTCCGGTTTTAATGTGGCGTATATCTGTATTTTTAACCTTAACAGTTGTTTGGCTGGAATCCTGGCTTCCACCGCCCACTCCTTTTGCTACATTGATATTATATGACGGCAATTCTATCGTAATATATTCATTCTTAGCTGGATCGAAATAGACGAATGGCGATGCCTTAATTTCAAATTCACCTACAGCTTCAGGAACAAATGTATATTCGATAGTCATTTTTCCCGTTACATTCGAGCCGGAAACACGAGCTTCGACATTTTTGTTGGGAGTGTATTGTTGGAATTCTTCAGGGAATGTGACTTTGGGGGAATTTATATATTTAATATTCCCTGTTCCTGAAATATTGTAAGTTAGAGTTGCCGCCTCATTTGTGCGTAATTCTTGAGTGGTTAAGTTACTTGATACTTCAAATTTTCCAACTGCATTATCGAAATCAATAGGAGCCGATGATGGTAGTGCTTTTACGTTGATAACTACATCACTTGATGGGAGTTTTACGCTACGTTCTATTGGTCGCGTCATGTAGAAATAGCCATTGTTGATTCTCTCGAATTGTTGTACTATAATGTCGTATGTGCCTGTTTTTAGTGTCAGTTTCCCGGCTTTTTGAGGGAATAAGATATATTTACGTAAATCTACAACGCGATAGTTTTGTCCATTATAATGCTCAATATTGACAGGGTTTTCTTTTAGTTCAACTTCTTCAATCAAGAATCCCTCATATGATTCTGGAGTAGTCTGGTTAAAAGAAGATATACCATCATATCTTGTATATAGTTTTAACACACATTCAACGGCTTCCTGTTCGTAGACCGTTGATTTATTTAGAGAGGCTCTGACAAAGATGTCTTTTTCAGAGATTTTTTGGTCAGGTGTTTGTGTCGAGATGTCGCCAGGTCGAGCTTGGGATTGATTATTAGAACTCTTATCGGCAGGTAATACATTAAATGACGTAGAACTTGAATACAACGTTTTGCCATCAACAACAATAGAGGCTTCCGGAATAGTATAATTCCCTTCTTTATCTGCTCTATAAACATAGGTGTAATCTATTGTAGAGTTAGAGGTTGATACACCATTAATAATTTGGTATGATTGTGTTGTGGATCGAGAAGGTCCATATAGGAGTTGACAACCTTTAATCTCCGTTACGGATGGATTCCCGGCTTGTGCATTCGATAGCCTATATACTACTCTAAATTGTTCACCGGCAATGACATTACGTGGTGGTATCACAGAGAAGGATACTTCTGCTGAAATACCAATTGCGACAAATAAAAAATTTATTATGAATATACTAATTCGTTTCATTATCGAAAAGATAATTTATTCGTTATTATTATGACAGTACACCACCTTCTTACTAATTACCATGGTTTTTCGTGGTAACGTTGAATCTGTTGTTGCTGTTGCTTTTCAAGGCGTTCTCGAGTTTTATCCTCATTTTGTTGCGCTGCATTCAATATTGTCTCGGCATTTGACTGCTTAGGCTGTTGTTGCTGAGGCTGAGGCTGCTCTTGGGGTTGGGGTTGCTGTTTTTCTTGTTCATTTTTCTCGTCCTCTTTGTCTTCTTTGTCCTCATTTTGATTTTCTTGCTGTTGCTGTTGTAATTTGAGTTGAGCCAATCGCAAATTATGACGAGCATTATTATTGTTTGGATTTAATCGCAATGCCTTTTTGTATTGATCGATACTTATCGCATATTGATTTTCATTAAACATAATATTACCGGAATTATATATAGATAATTCTTTTGTCAAATTATCGGAACTTGTGTTATAAAGTTCTCTGAAAATTGAATCTGCTTGATTCATTATTTTAATGCTAATCGAATCAGGCATAGCACTATTGTTGCCACCGGCACCACCCTTTTCATCAGCAATCTTTAACATTGTTACAGCAAGATTATACTTTGCTCGTTCGCTTGTTGGGTTTTCTTCTAGAGCTTCATTATAAAGCTTTATAGCGTTGTCATATTCTTTATTGTTAAACGCTTTATTGGCATCTAAAATAAAATTACGCTCTTTGCGTGTCGTTTGAGTTTCTGCCGCTAATTCAACGAATGAAGAAGCACAAAAAATTGATAATAAAACTAATATAAAACGCGATTTCATTTTACGGGCTTGCTAAAGAAATTAATTTTACTCAACCAACTAATTTTGCTTTCAGGTATAAGTATATAAATTATAATTAAAGCGAAAGCAATCCACAAAAAGATGTAGAAACGTTCGGCTGAAGCTTTGTATTTTACAGTGCCTAAGTCAGTTTTTTCAATTTGGTCAAGTAGCTTTACCATTTGTTGGGCAGCATCGGAATCGTTGCCATTAATATAGTTGCCACCACCTTTCTCTGCAATTTTTTGTGCAGCATCTGCATTAAAGCGAGTTGTGACAGGAGCTCCGGATTCATCTCTGAGAAACTCAGACATGTCGCTATTAAGAGGTATCAATGCTCCCTTAGAAGTCCCAACACCTATGACATTTACTTGAACTCCGGCATTTGCTGCTTTTTCGGCAATAGCTTCAGCCTGTTGTTCATGGTCTTCAGCATCGGTGAGTAAAATAATCGCCTTCTTAACATCCTCGTTCGACGAAAATCCTTGAAGCGCCATATCGATAGCCGCACCGATATCGGTACCCTGCTCTTTTATCATCGATGTTGACAATTCGTTGATATATATTTTCGCTGAAAGGAAATCGGTTGTGATAGGTAGTTGCAATTGTGGCGAACCTGCATATACTACAACTCCGACTTTGTCATTTTCGAGGTGGTTAATTAAATTGCTAAAAAGAAATTTTGCGCGGTCGAGTCGCGAGATTCCTTTGGGGTCATCGGTAGATGATGCTAGCATAGATTGCGAGACGTCTACAGCAATCATTATCTCAATTCCCTCGCGAACTTCCTTTACTTCTTTTTCTCCATGTCGTGGACGAGCTAAGGCTATTATCAACGAGGTAATTGCGAGCATTAAGATTATAATTTTAATTGTAGGCAGATATTTGGACGCATCAGGCATTAAATGCTCTACCATTTCAGGGCGACCGTAACGCTCCAACTTGCGTTTACGAGAATATCGTGCAAGTAGATATAGCGCAAACACTATTGGTAATACCAATAATAAATATAATATTTGGGGATGAGCGAAGTCCATGTGTTAAGTTTTTAAGGGATTGTACGCAATATGGTATAACGGAGCGATATGCTAGAGAGCAAAAGGGCTAATCCAATCCATATTAGTAGTTCATAGTTGTCTTCAGTGTGAGTAAAATGATTGACATCAAAAGTCGTTGTTTCAAGCTTATTGATTTCGTCAAAAATATCATTCAACACTTGTTCATCTGTTGCTCGGAAATATTTTCCGTTGGTAATTTCAGCTATTTGTTTTAATGTGGCGTCATCAATTACCACTGGAGCTTGGACATATGTAATGCGACCGAAATAATCAACTTGAGGGAAATCGGCAGTGCCATTAGCTCCCACTCCAATAGTATAAACTTTAATGCCATATTCCTTAGCTACCTCAGCCGCAGTCAATGGAGATACTAATCCGGAGTTATTAGTTCCATCAGTGAGCAATATAATACTTTTGCTTTTTGCTTTCCCGGCTTTAATTCTATTGATTGCCGTTGCCAATCCATCTCCTATTGCTGTGCCATCAGATAACTTTACATTATCAATAGTATTTACATAGTTTATGAGATTAGGCTTGTCAATAGTCATTGGTACTCCGGTCAAAGCTTCTCCTGCAAATACTACAATGCCGATATTATCATTCTCACGATTTGAAATAAAACGTGAGGCAACTTCTTGTGCGGCTTCCATTCGGTTTTTTTTCTCAGGCTTCCCCTTTACATAATCATGAGCAAGCATTGAACCGGAGATGTCTAACGCAAGAACAATATCTGTGCCATCTACAGATGATTTACGCCAATGGTCATGAGTTTGTGGACGTGCTAACGCAACAATAATGCATCCTAATGCAAGAAGTTGCAACGCGAAAAGTAAATGACGGCACGATGCTCTAAATGAACTTGGTAGTTTGGAGAATGGCTCCGTTGATGAAATTTTCATCGATGGATATGCATTCCGTTGTTTTAGTACATACCAAACAATTAGTGGAATGAATACTAAAAACAACCATAATATTTTGGGATAAGCTAACTGCATCGGTTTACTTTGTTATTTCGTTATTGTCAGAATTTGCATTTTTGTCTTTCTCACCCTCTTTTTCGTCATCAATTTCAACGGGCTTGGTATCTTCTACGAAGCAACGAGCAGCATCAAATGCACGGATATTGTCATCTCCCAGCGGTTGAGCTTTTGCAAATTTTACGAAATCCGCTATTTCAAGTACTTGCTCAACAAGTTGCTTGGACATGATTTCATCCTTTGAATTATTAAGCGCTTGTCGGATTTGGGTCGACGTCATCTCCATTGCGTTTATGTTAAATCGGCGATCGAGATATTCACGCAAAATATCGGTGAGACGAGTATAATATTCCTTTTGTAATCCTTGTTCGCATAATTGCTCTTCTCGTAATTGCTCTAATTTTGCAATAGCAACATTGTAAGGAGGTTCCGGCTTTTTCTGAGGTAATATGTTTAAAGTGATTTTCTTTGTCAACAATAAATATGCACAAATACCTCCGGCGATAATCACCAACGCAATCACTATATAAATCCAATAATCTATAAGCCAATCCGGCAGATAGTCAACTAATTTCCTATCATAGTTTGGAAGAATAGAATTTATTGGCTTGAGATCACTATCAGCTGTTATTGTGTCAATGGGGAATACTCTTAGAGCAACACTATTTGAAAGAACGGTATCATGACCGTTGGTATATAGTATTGGCGGAATAATATAGTCTCCTGAATCAAAAGACTGAATTTTTATTATTGACTTTAATATATTACCTTTTTCTCCATTACCCTCTCGTTGAATTTTAGGAGACTCATACCCATCTACAATTTCAACTCCCGGAGTTATAACCAAAACGTTATCTGAATTGCCTTGTGAAGCAGCTGCGGAATCAGGTTGGATTATGAACATGGATTTATCTGATGCATTTTCATCATTGACTGTCAGATGAAGGTCGATGGTATACCCCATCAACATAGCTGTTGAGTCAAGGCTCATCTTTACGGTTGGACGAGCTGCACTTAATGCAATTGACATTGATGCACTTAATGCAATTGATAATCCTTTCCTAATATTTATTGCTTTTAATCGCATAAAATTGGCATATAATCGTGAAAATACCTAAATTATTTAAAAGTACGTTTTTTAAATAGCCCCATTAATGGTGTTACGTAATCTTCATCGGTAGTAATTGAAACGAAATCCACGCGACTTTTTCGCAGAGTTTCCACCATTGTTTGTTGACGTTGATACCACCATTTTTCATAGGTTTGACGCACCTTCTTTGAAGCTGTATTTATCCAACGGTCAACACCTGTTTCCAAATCAGAGACTCGCATTAGTCCAACATTGGGCAATTGGCTATCTCGTTTGTCGTAAACTTGCACTCCATAAATATCGTGTCGATTTGCCGCGACACTTAATGCTTTACTATAGTCGTGTGAATCGATATAGTCAGAAATAAGGAACGTTGTGCAACGTTTCTTGAGCGCGTCGGAAAAATATTTCAATACCACCGATAAGTCTGTTCCTTGACTCTCCGGGGTGAAATTTAGAAGTTCACGTATAATTAATAATATGTGTTTACGGCCTTTCTTCGGTGGTATGAATTTTTCAATTTTATCGGAGAAAAATATTACACCTGTTTTGTCATTGTTTTGAATAGCTGAGAAAGCGAGTGTTGCTGCAATTTCAGCAATCATTTCTCGTTTCTCTGCCCCTACCGCACCAAAGAAGCGGCTTGACGACACATCAATAAGAAGCATCACCGTCAATTCTCGCTCCTCTTCATATACTTTGACATAGGGATGATTATGGCGTGCGGTAACATTCCAATCAATATCGCGAATATCATCACCATATTGGTATTCGCGCACTTCGGAGAATGTCATACCACGACCTTTAAAGGCAGAGTGGTACTCTCCGGCAAATATGTTGCGGGAGAGCCCTCTGGTCTTTATCTCTATATGTCTTACTTTTTTTAGAAGTTCGTTTGCGTCCATGTTAGTATTTTCGCATATCAACAACTCTTAAGCCTTGTTGTCGAGTATTCTTATCGTAACGGCTTGTCGACTCTGTTTGTCGATAAATGTATGATGTATTATCTCAAACAATAATTTTAGGGCACTTCAACTTTATCGAGGATATTTGAGATAATTTCGTCGGCTGTAATATTATTGGCTTCAGCCTCGTAGGTCAATCCAATGCGGTGACGCATGACGTCGTGACATACAGCGCGAATATCTTCGGGAATAACATAACCGCGATTGTGGAGAAATGCATAAGCGCGAGCTGCTTTTGCCAAAGAAATTGATGCACGAGGAGAGGCGCCAAATGCAATTATATTAGTCAAGTCGGCAAGTCCGGCTTCTTTGGGATAGCGTGTTGCAAATACAATATCGATTATATATTTCTCGATTTTTTCATCAACATATATTTGCTCAACGATTTTTTGTGCTTCAATGATTTCTTCCGGTCTAATTAGAGGAATAATTTGAGGCTTTTCATTCGAGATGTTTTGACGAATGATTATTCGCTCTTCTTCACGAGATGGGTAGCCGATAACTACTTTTAGAAGGAAACGGTCAACTTGTGCTTCGGGGAGAGGATATGTACCCTCTTGCTCGATGGGGTTTTGGGTTGCCATTACCAAGAAAGGTTCATCAAGGCCAAAAGTAGAATCGCCAATAGTCACTTGACGCTCTTGCATTGATTCGAGAAGTGCAGACTGAACTTTTGCGGGGGCACGGTTAATTTCATCGGCAAGTACAAAATTAG
>CAYWXG010000048.1:0-20837 GCA_964462445.1 uncultured Barnesiella sp.
TTCATAGTATTTTTATACCAAAATACTTTTTGCACTTCTTATTGGAGTTTTCATATTGAGGATTTTATCAAAAAAAGTCAGATTTTTTTTGATTTATAAATAAAGTTGTATATCTTTGCAGTCTAAATCTATCATTCGTTTGAATACGAGTCTTGAGGAGATGCCACTGTGAAGTGTTATGGATGCAAGAGATAGATGATGAAAAGGAAATGTAAGTATGATATAATCTTAGTTTGATGTTGCAAACAACATTTTAATCACAAATCCTGCCTTTTGGCTTTAATCCGATTTTCCTTGTGAAAGGAGTTTTCGGATTTTTTTTTTGACCAATAAGCCCGACATTTCCTATCGCCAAGTCTCAATAAGTCTGGATAGTTTCCTATTACAATATAAATATTATCAGAACACCATACATTAAAGTATAGATATGAAAAAATTACAGCCATTCGAAATCCGAATGGCTGTAATTTTAGAGATTGTTTGACTTGTTATTCTACCGAGAATTTGTATTTGCAATAGCTTTTATAGGTTTCGCCCGGACGGACAACAACTGATGCCCACTGTGGTTTGTTAGGGCTGTCGGGGAAATGTTGTGATTCCAAGCAAACGGCGCTTCTACGTGGATATGCTATGCCATTTTTGCCTTTGACTGTACCATCGAGGAAATTGCCGGCATAGAATTGAATACCCGGTTCGCATGTAAATATTTCCATTTTGATTCCTGATGTCGGAGCATATACAGATACTGCTGCAGCTGTAATATCGCGACCTTCGCGAAGCACCATGTTGTGGTCATAACCTAAGCCATTGGCAAGTTGCTCATCTTCATTTTCGATGTCGGCACCGAGCGCTTTGGGAGTAGTAGTGAAATCGAAGGGTGTGCCTGCAACGGGGAGGATTTCTCCGGAGGTCATGAAGGTTGAATCGATAGGGGTGAATCCATCGGCATCAAACCATAATATCTGGTCGAGCATATCTTTTGACGGGTCTCCGCTAAGATTGAAATATGAGTGATTAGTCAAATTGAGAATAGTCGGGGCATCGGTCGTCGCAGTATAGTCGATATTGAGACCATTGTCGGAAGTGACGGTATAGACAACAGTTACGTTGATGTTGCCGGGAAATCCGTCTTCGCCGTCGGGCGATTGTAATGTCAACGACAATGTTGAGTCATTAAGTTGTTCAGCATCCCATACAGAATGATGGAATCCCTTCGGACCGCCATGCAAGCAATGCCCGTAATTGTTTTGTGGCAATTGATATTCAATACCATTGATTGAAAATCTCCCTTGGTTTATTCTATTGCCGTAGCGACCAATCAACGCGCCGAAATTGCCATCGATATTGATGTAGTCGGTGATAGAGTCGTGACCGAGAACAACATCTTTGAAATTTCCTTCTTTGTCGGGTACCATTAATGAAACGACACGACCGCCGTAGTTGGTGATGCAAGCCTCAATGCCATTTTTGTTGACGAGAGTGTAGAGTGCAACGTTTTTACCATCGACAGTGGTGATGAATTTTTCAGGGTCCAACCCCGACTTTGTTGTCGCATTTTCTTTCGATGATTGGCAGCCAACGAGTGCCAATGCTGTGGCAAATGTTAATGCAATGTGCTTCATGTTAAGTTGAATTTAGATTTATGTCCTATTTGCAAAATTAGCAAATGTTATTTCTATTATCAAGAGTTTCGATGTTCAAAAGTGGAATATTTGTATCATTTTTAAATGATAGTTGTTTCAAAATTTTGCTTTTTCGTGTCAATAATTAGTAATCCTACGATTTTGTGTTTTTATGGTCTAAATTTAGCTATTTCAATTTTTTACAATATGCCATTTTCTTTACCTTTGTAAAGTTCTCCTATAGATTTTTTATTTCAAATAGCAATCATCATTATCATCAACTATAGACAAACTGCTATGATGCGTATGAAAAAGGAATCGATTATAATATCAGCTCTACTTATGCTTGGCGGAATGCAACATTCAGCTATGGCCGGTGGAGTGTGCGAATCAGATAATACGAATGTTGTAGCAAAATATAATGTTACGAATCGCCCCGACCCGTCGGCTCGATTATTTAAATCAAAAGCTATCGATAGTCGTATCGCAACAATTAAGGAAATGTTGACCAATCCTAAATTGGCGTGGATGTTTGAGAACTGTTTTCCCAATACGATAGACACGACAGTGCATTATCGCATCGGCGAAGATGGAAAGCACGACACATTTGTATACACCGGTAACATTCACGCAATGTGGTTGCGCGACAGCGGTGCTCAGGTGTGGCCCTATGTTCAGTTTGCCAATGAAGAAGAGGCATTGAAAAATATGTTAGAGGGAGTGATTCGCCGTCAATTTAAATGTATAATCCTTGACCCTTACGCAAATGCGTTTAACGATGGACCGACCGGCGGGGAATGGATGTCGGATTTGACAGAAATGATTCCCGAAGTGCATGAACGCAAGTGGGAAATCGATTCGCTATGTTATCCTATTCGCCTTGCTTACGAGTATTGGAAAATTACCGGCGATGCATCGATATTTGATGAAGAATGGATAATGGCGATGACCAAGATTTTGGCTACATTTCGCGAGCAGCAACGCTACGACGGGGTGGGGAGTTATAAATTTCAGCGCAAAACAGAACGAGCCCTTGATACCCTAAATAATAATGGATTTGGTGCTCCGGTGAAACCATGCGGATTGATCGTGTCAAGTTTCCGCCCATCGGACGATGCTACTACACTGCAATTTTTAGTTCCGTCCAATTTCTTTGCAGTATCGGTATTGGGAAAGGCAGCTGAAATACTTGAAGTTGTCAATGGAGATAATCAAATGGCAACAGAATGTAGAGAACTTGCAGCCGAAATCGATGCAGCCTTGAAGACTCACGCAATTTATAATCATCCTATATTTGGTCAAATATATGCCTTTGAGGTCGATGGCTTTGGTAATCACTATTTGATGGACGATGCAAATGCACCGAGTCTTTTGTCGCTGCCCTATTTGACCGATGTAGATGTGAACGATCCGATATATCAAAACACACGTCGCTTTGTATTGAGCGATAGCAATCCCTATTTCTTTAGCGGAAAAGCAGGAGAAGGGATTGGCGGACCGCACATTGGATACGACATGGTGTGGCCCATGAGTATAATGATGAAAGCATTGACAAGCACCGACGATAAGGAGATAGCAGAGTGCATAAGAATGTTAATGGCAACAGATGCCTCGACAGGCTTCATGCATGAGTCTTTCCATAAAGATGATGCCACAAATTTCACACGAGCTTGGTTTGCATGGCAAAATTCTCTTTTCGGGGAATTGATAGTAAAACTTGTAAATGAGGGCAAAATTGATTTGCTCAATTCGCTATAAAATTAACGCGTATTTGAACCTAAAAATCAAGTAGTATTATTTCTTGTAACAACTCCTAAATATAATGCGATGAAAGAGTCGGCCATTTAGAGTGATCTAAGTGACCGACGGTTTTTTTATGAATCTTAAATATGTTTATTGGAAGGTTAGCGGTTGCTTATTTTAGTTTGAAATGAAGAGTTCCGCCGTTGATGATATCTTCATGAGTAATTGTTGTTCCATTGATAGGCATGCCGTTGAGAGAGACACTTTCAATGAGGATTGCGTCGGCCGACGGGCGGTCGGCTGTAATGACAAATTGTCGTCCGGAGGGCAAATTGTAAGTGATATGGTCGAATAGAGGAGATGTTATTTCGTATTCCGGCCGCCCGGGACAAATAGGGTGGAACCCAGATGCGGCGAGAATGTACCATGCCGACATCTGTCCTACATCTTCGTTCCCACAAAGACCATCTACAGCATTGCGGTATGCTTTGCGACAGATATGGTTGGTCCAGTGTTGCGTTAATTCCGGTTTGCCGAGGCGGTTGAATAGGAATGGGACATGGTGTACCGGTTCGTTGGCATGATTGTAGAACTCGTTCCACCAGAATTCAATGGGAGTCTGCTCAAACATTGATTGCAAATCCGCGAGAGCCGCATCGCGTCCACCCATCAAGTCGACCATGCCGTCGACATCGTGAGGCACAAACCACCCTTGCTGGTAGGGATTACATTCAATACATCCGTACCATTCTTGCATTCTCCCTTTTTCAGGCCAATCAACCCAAGAGCCATCGGCATTGCGTGGTCGGAACCAACGCTTTTCGCTGTCAAAAATTTTGCGATATGCTTGGCTACGTTCAAGATAATCTTTTTCTGCAGCGCTATCCCCCATGAGTCGTGCAATCTGTGCTACACACCAATCAAAGTAGGCATATTCCAATGTTTCTGAAATAGAGTTGGGGGAATATCCTTGAGGGTGATGCCCGATAGTGTCGGCTGTGCGTCGACATTGTTCATAAGCTTTTTTAAGGTCAAAGCCATTTATCCCTTTCATTGCAGCATCGGCAATTACTGAGATAGCCGGATTCCCAATCATGCAACCGGAGTAGGCGTTGAGTAGCTCCCAGCGGTCATAATATCCTGTGCCATTCTCTTCTGCCAAGTCAATGAAAGAGTTTATCATGTCGTTGACAACTTCGGGATTTATAATAGTTTGCAATGGGAATTGACTGCGGAATACATCCCATCCGCTGAACACTGTGCGACGAGTATAGCGGTCGGTGATGTGAGGTTTTCCATCTCCACCGGGGAATTCGCCGGTTACATCAGTGAAGCAACGCGGGTCAATCATTGTGTGATATAGAGATGTGTAGAATATAGTGAGGTCCTCATTCGATTTACTTTCGACGGTGATTTTTTCAAGAGCATTGTCCCAAAGTGCAATCGCTTGTCGATGATAATAATCGAAATCGGAGTTATCGGCAAGTTCGGCTTTGAAGTTTGCCTCCGCTCCCTCCATGCTGACAAATGAGATGGCGGTGCGAAGAGTTACATTGTCCCCCTCCTTGGTGGGGAATTCTGTGAAAAAACCGAGGTGGTTGCCTTCGTAGGCTTTGATGTTGCGAACTATTTCTGCATTTGAGGTGCGTTGGCGAAATTCTTCGGAATTTACAGATTCAAGTTTGCGATTGGCTCCGGGAGGAACAATTGCGGTCCACACGCCATAGTCGGTCATTGGACGCGAAAATACAGAGTAAAAATATACGGTGTAATTGGCGTTGCCATTTCCATTGCCCCAACCTCCACCATCGGGGTTACAAAGCATCCACCCTCTAATGGTCGAATCGTTGAGGACTTCAATTCGTTGACGAGTAGAAGTGCCGCCAACACGTCGAGCCAAATCGATTTGCACACGAGCAGTATCGGCTTCGGGGTATGTGAAACGCATTACTCCACCATGAGGAGTGGCTGTAACTTCGGCATGTATATCGTAATCTGATAGCTTAACCCCATAATATCCGGCTTTGGCAATTTCTGATTTTTTGTCGTAGCGTGAGCGATAGCCGGTATCGGGATTATCAAGATCGCCTCGCCAAGTGTGAAGCTGCCCAGTGGTGGGCATTACTAAAAAATTACCCATGTCGCCATACCAACCTATCCCACTGAGTTGTGTTAAGGCAAAACCTTCTATTGAAGTATGCTCATAGGAGTAGCCCGGACCATTGTCACCTCCGGTAATAGTGTTAGGGCTGACTTGGGTCATTCCCCATGGAGTTGTCGCTCCGGGAAATGTTTTGCCAAGACCATGTTCGGCATGAGCAATAGTGGTATTTGTTGAAGCTCCGATGATGGGGTTTACATAGTCGGAGAGATGAGTTTCGGCATAAGAGAAGATAGAGGTCGACAGCCATAGTGTGGCTGCGATAACGATGTTTTTTTTCATGCGATGAGAAAATAATTAGGTTTGTCATACAAATGTAGGTAAAAAATTGAATGTGACAAAATATGAATTTCAAGGAATTTGACTTTAAAAAATTAAATTAGGAGGAATAATGCAATATGACGCAAAAAAGCAAAATTTTGGAGCGTAAATCAATTGAGAATGGCGCAAAATGACTCATTTTTGGACAGAGTGTCTCTCGATGTTATCTCAGTATTCGTTAAATTTGCAATTAGAATATTGTATAAAATAATCGGTATCATGAAAATTATTAAAGGAATATTATCGGTAATTTTGCTATTTGGCGCTATGTCGCTTTATGGAGAAAGTATAGTCCCGTCGCATAAAGAAAATTCATGCCAGAAGCGGATGAGAGATAGAGGATATGGGATGTTTATTCATTTTGGAATGAACACTTACAATGGCTTGGAATGGTCGGAGGGCAAAGACCCGGCGTCACTCTATAATCCAACAGATCTCGACTGTGAGCAATGGGTGAAAACGGCTCGCGATGCAGGATTTCGATATGTGCTTTTAGTGACAAAGCATCATGACGGATTTTGCTTATGGGATAGTGCGGTGACCGATTACGACGTGGCGTCGTCGGGCAATACTACCGACGTGGTAAAAGGAGTGAGCGAAGCTTGCAGAAAGTATGGACTTGAATTTGGGATTTACTATTCGTTGTGGGACCGCCACGAGCCTTCTTATAGAGCAGAAGATTTAAGTGGCTATCAAAAATTTATGGATGATCAGTTGACAGAACTTCTCACTAACTATGGGGAGATTTGCGAAATATGGTTTGACGGCGGATGGGATAGAGTCCCGTCGGATTGGAATATACCTCATATCTACGAACTCGTAAAAAAGTTGCAACCGAATTGTGCTATGGGTGTGAACAATAGTGCAATGAGAGGGGATATAGATTTGAACGAAGTGGTAAACTACGGTGTTGACAATCCCGATTATATGACCGGTGAGGATGATATTCATTTTCGCTATTTCCCAATGGATTTCCGTTTGAAAGACCCATATATTGCAAATTGGAACGACAAAAAGGTGTATAATATTAATGGAAATGATTATTACTTGCCTTTTGAACACACCATCTGCTTGAGTAAGCAATGGAATTGGTTCCAGAAAGATGTTGCGATGGAAACTCGTGCGATAGATGAACTTGAAGAACTTTTCTATCGAGCGATGGCCAATAATAATACATTGGTAGTCAATGTCCCGCCGGATCAACGAGGTCTAATGCGCCAAAATGAGATAAACACATTGATGGAGTTGCGCGACAGAATTGGCATTTCTCCTGTGGGTAAAAAGTTGAAACATAATAAACTGAATCGTCCGATTTCGATTGGTCGACCTTGTAGCGCTTCAACCGAATACAACACGACAGACTACACTGCAAAGAAAGCCTTTGATGGTGGCCTATATCGACGTTGGGCATCAACCGAGTTGACCGGTTGGCTCGAAGTGGAACTTGACCCTGAAAAGAGTTTTAATCGTATTTCGATATTTGAGTATATGGATGAGGTGGTAGCACCCGACGGATTCTCGCGCAAGAGAGCAAATCGCATCACAAGCTATACAATTGATGCCTATAATAATGGCGCGTGGGAAACAATTTATGTCTCTACCGAGCCGATGGGTGATTGCAAGGTCATCAACTTTGCGGAGCCTCAGCATGCCGAAAAATTAAGATTGAATATCCACAGTGCAACAGCTCCCCCATCAATCTATGAATTTTCAGTCTATGGGAGCAAGAATTAAAATGTTATCTTATCCTTTGATTGCAAATAGTGATTTTAAGTTTGAATTTGACATTAGAAATATATACAGCCATGAAGAATTATAGTATAAAACGGTTCCTTTGGGTATGTGTTGCACTATTAGGGGTGAGTTCTCTTTCAAGTCAAGAACTATATAAAGATATGACTCAACCAATTGAAGATAGAGCAAAAGATTTGTTGAGTAGACTGACCGTTGAAGAAAAAATATCATTGCTATATGCATCATCGCCCGGAATTGAGCGTATGAATATTGAAAAATATTATATGGGCAATGAGGCATTGCACGGAATAGTGCGCCCCGGTGAGTTTACCGTATTTCCTCAGGCAATAGGATTGGCGAGTACGTGGAATCCGGAAATGCAATATAAGATTGCAACAGTGGCTTCGGATGAAGCTCGTGCCCGTTGGAATGAACTTGAACGAGGCAAAAAGCAGACTGCGCAATTCTGCGATTTGTTGACCTTTTGGTCGCCTACTATTAATATGGCTCGTGACCCGCGTTGGGGACGTACACCGGAAACTTATGGCGAGGATCCATTCTTGACGGGTGTGCTTGGTGAGCAATTTGTTCGTGGTCTCCAAGGTAACCACCCGAGATATTTGAAAACAGTTTCCACTCCTAAGCATTTTGCCGCTAACAATGAGGAGCATAATCGATTTGAATGTCAAACGTCAATCTCTGAAACCGATTTGCGCGAATACTATTTTCCTGCCTATGAGCGTTGTGTCGTTAAAGGTAATGCTCAATCAATAATGACAGCATATAATGCAATCAATGGAGTGCCGTGTACGGTCAACAATTGGTTGTTGAAAAAAGTGTTGCGTGAAGATTGGGGATTTGATGGCTATGTGGTGTCGGATTGTGGAGCCCCCGGCTTGGTGATGTGGAACCATCATTATGCAAAGACTCCTGAAGCCGCCGCTATGATGTGTCTGCAAGCCGGACTTGATGTAGAGTGTGGCGATTATATTTATCGCACAGCACTTATCGATGCATACAAGCAATATATGGTGACTGAGGAGCAGATAGATTCAGCTGCCTATCGCGTGTTGCGTGCGCGTATGCGTTTAGGTATGTTTGACCACCCCGACTCTGTCCCGTATAATCATCTAAGTCTGTCGATAGTAGGATGCAAGGAGCATCAAGAACTTGCTCTTGAAGCAGCTCGCCAGAGCATTGTGCTTTTGAAAAACAGCAAAAACACATTGCCTCTGAATGAGAAAAAACTTAAGAAAATTGCGGTAGTGGGAATTAATGCTGCCAATCATGAGTTTGGTGACTATTCCGGCGACCCGGTTGCTGAACCGGTATCTGTGCTTGAGGGAATACGCAATCGAGTGGGCAAAGATGTAGAAGTGCTCTACGCTCCTTGGGTGTCAAATGAAGAGGGATTTCAATTGATTTCTGCTCTCAATTTCCCGGAAGGGCTTAAAGCTGAATATTTTGACAATATGAATTTGGAGGGAACGCCAAAGGTGCGTACCGACAAAACTATAAACTATGAACCTGCCAACCAAGCTCCCGACCCATTCCTCCCTGTTGCTCCGATGTCGATACGCTGGACCGGCAAACTTGTTCCTAATGCAACCGGCAGTTATGTCCTCAGCTTTACAAGCGATGATGGCGTGCGAGTGTGGCTTGATGGAGAACTTGTAATTGAGGACTGGACTACACATCCTCGTCGCGATGAAAAAGTTGTTCTTCCCCTTGAAAAAGGTCGCAGCTATGACTTGAAAGTTGAATATTATGATGGTGGTGGCGAAAGTATCGCTCGATTAAATTGGATGGTGCCAAGTGTTGGCTCAAACATAATGGAAGAAATGTATGGTGAAGCTGCCAATATCATTAAAGATGCAGATGCGGTAATTGCAGTAATGGGTATCAATCAATCTATTGAGCGTGAAGGTCAAGACCGCGTGACATTGGGACTTCCCAAGGATCAACAATTGTTCCTTCAAGAGGCTTATAAATTAAATCCTAATGTGGTATTAGTGCTTGTTGCCGGTAGCTCAATGGGAATATCATGGGAAGCAGAAAATCTGCCTGCGATTGTTGATGCATGGTATCCCGGAGAATCGGGTGGTACTGCAGTTGCCGAGGTGCTATTCGGTGATTATAATCCGGCAGGGCGCTTGCCTCTCACTTTCTATCACTCAGTGTCGGATTTGCCCGATTTCAATGACTATAATATTAAGAATAATCGCACGTATATGTACTATACCGGACAGCCATTGTATGCGTTTGGCTACGGCTTGAGCTATACGAAATTTGATTATAGAAAACTTAATATTGCTCAAGATGATGAAAATGTCGTAGTGACTTTCGATATTAAAAATAATGGAAAACGCGATGGCGATGAGGTGGCACAAATCTACATTCAGTTCCCCGAAATTGAAGGAGTTAAAACCCCTATTAAGCAACTTAAAGGTTTCAAACGTGTAAATATCAAAAAAGGGAAAACAGAGACAGTGACTATTACGGTTCCTAAATCTGAGTTGCGTTTATGGGACGATAATAAGAAAGAATTCTACACACCGTCGGGAACGTATAATTTCTTGGTTGGAAAGTCATCGGATAATATAGTTCTGCAATCTGCGATTGAAATTTAAAATGACAATTAGGTAAGTGGTTTTATTAAAGATAATTAGTAAAATTTGAATCATAATGAAATTAAAAAGAATTATAGCAACTTTAGCGATTGCATTGATGGCGATAACAGTTAATGCCGGGGAACATATTGCGCGTGAATATTATGAGTGGACTGATGTGTGGTTGCCCGGAGCGGATAGAACTGACTTGCCGCATATATTGATAATAGGCAATTCGATTGCTCGTGGCTTTACCCCCAAAGTGGAAGCTGCTTTTAACGGACGAGCCTATGTAGGTAGAATTTCTAATTCAAAATGTTTGGGCGACCCGGCATTGCTCGATGAAATAGAATCGGTGTTGAAACATAATAATTTTGACATAATCCAATTCAACAACGGACTTCATGGCGCTGATTATACAGAGGAGGAGTATGATAAAGCGTTCCCGAAATTAATTAAACTTATACGCAAGTATCAACCTAAAGCAAAATTGATATGGGCGTCAACCACTCCGGTGCGTTGTGGAGAAGGAATGACCGGATTTACAGAGTTTTCCGATCGCGTCAAGGTTCGCAATGAAATAGCTCTAAAACATGTAACCAAAGCCGGTGAGATTATGGTTAATGATTTGTGGGGTGTTGTCGTTGACCATCCGGAGTATTATGCCGGGGGTGATGGTACACATCCGGTAGAATTAGGTTGGGAGGCACTCGCCGCACAAGTAATAAAAGTGCTTAATGAAGTCTTTGAGGCAAGCAACGTAGCTAATTAAAGAAAAAAAATGGCTGATGCCATTTTTTTTGTTCATGCTCATTGGGAACTTTCGTGTTAAACGCTTAAATGAAAGAGGGAGTTTGTTCGATGAATTGAAATAAAATGCCAAATTATGTAATATAAAATGAGAAATTAGTAGTAAATTGCTATTATTTTATATTTTTTATGGCAAAATGTTGTGTAATTAAATTTATTGACTTATCTTTGTGGCAAGAAAGATAGAACCGGATTGCCGGTGGTTTTCAATAAGGTAAAAATTACATTATAAATTTATAGATAAATGAAAGCAGCAGAAGTACTTGACGATCTACGTCGTCGTTTCCCCAATGAGCCTGAATATTTGCAGGCAGTAGAAGAGGTACTCACAACAATCGAAGATGTTTACAACGAACACCCTGAATTCGAACGTTACAATGTAATTGAACGTTTGTGCATCCCCGATCGTATTTACTCATTCCGTGTGTCGTGGGTTGATGATAAAGGCGTTGTTCGCAACAATATGGGATATCGCGTACAACATTCAAATGCTATTGGCCCGTACAAAGGTGGTATACGTTTCCACTCTTCGGTTAACCAATCGATTTTGAAGTTCCTTGCTTTTGAACAAACTTTCAAAAACTCATTGACTACACTCGCAATGGGTGGTGGCAAGGGCGGTTCCGACTTCTCTCCTCGCGGAAAGAGCGATATGGAAGTAATGCGATTCTGCCAAGCTTTCATGACTGAGTTGTGGCGTCACATCGGTGCCGATACCGACGTTCCTGCCGGAGATATAGGTGTTGGTGGTCGTGAAGTGGGTTATATGTATGGTATGTACAAGAAAATGACTCATGAATTTACCGGCACCTTTACAGGTAAAGGTCGTGAATTCGGTGGTTCATTAGTTCGTCCTGAAGCAACAGGCTATGGCAACGTCTACTTCCTTCTTAATATGCTCGCTACTAAGGGTATTGATATTAAGGACAAACGTGTGGCAATCTCAGGTTCAGGTAACGTAGCAACATATACGGCGAAAAAATTGTTGGAACTCGGTGCTAAAGTTGTATCGTTGAGTGACTCTGATGGTACTGTAGTAATTCCCGACGGATTGACTGAAGAACAACTCAAGTTCGTATTTGAATTGAAGAACGTATATCGTGGTCGTATCAGTGAATTTGCTGAAGAATATAAACTCCCTTATTATGCGGGACAGCGTCCTTGGACTCTCGTAAAAGCTGATATTGCGATGCCTTCGGCAACACAAAATGAACTTAATGGCGAAGAAGCTCGAGCACTTTTGGCTAATGGATGTTTCGCAGTCAGCGAAGGTGCTAACATGCCTTCTACTCCGGAAGCTATCAAGGAATTCCTCAATGCCAAGATACTTTATGCTCCCGGTAAAGCTGCTAATGCAGGTGGTGTTTCGGTTTCAGGTCTTGAAATGGCTCAGAACTCACAGAAACTCTCTTGGTCGGCTGAAGAGGTTGATGCTAAATTGAAATCTATCATGGCCGACATTCACAATCAATGTACTATCTACGGCAAAGAAGATGGCGACTATGTCAACTACGTTAAGGGTGCCAATGTCGCAGGCTTCATGAAAGTGGCTCGTGCAATGATGGCTCAAGGTGTAGTATAATATTAACTGCCGATATAAAAAAACAGGCGATTGTAACTAAAAAACAATCGCCTGTTTTCGTATATATATTGATTATTTGTTGGGAGACAGAGTCAATTGGCGCATAGTGCGAATATCGTCGAGATAGTCCTGCAAATCCTGCTCATGAGTGGCTTCCTCGGCAAGGATTTCTTTAGCCATTTTGTTGGTGATAAAATCTTTCCCTTCTGTTAGTTCGGCAATTTCTTGATAGCGACGCATCGCACATTCCTCGGCTATGATGATAGTTTTGAGAAAATATTCGGAGTTGAAAGCTATTGGCGTGTCGTAGACGCAACGTGCATATTTGAGCCATTCTTGTGGAGTTAGTACCGGGACGCCCCCAAGTTCAATAATGCGGTCGCACACAAGAGATGCGTGTTGCAGTTCTTCGCGAGCATGTTCCTCAAACTCACTTTGTAAATCCACTCGTTGTGCTCCCATCACCATTTTTGCGGCAGTCCAATATTGGTAGTAGGCGAGCCATTCTTCCGATAGTGCGGCATTGAGTTGATCGAGCACTTTTGAAACATCTACTTTCCCTTTTAAAAGAGATACACTTTCTTTTCCCATAATCTTTAATTTTAGATACAACTATAACACTATAAAAATTAATTGGTTCAAAAAAAGGGAAGTCGCTCCTAATTAAATGCGTGGGAATTGAGAAAAGTTTAGTAACTTTGGGGTGGAAAATATTGAAAAATATGTCGGAGCAACAAAATAAAATAAAAGTATGGGTAGAGGCCATGCGATTGCGCACACTCCCTGTGTCGAGTGCCGGAGTTATAGCTGCGATGGCGCTTGGAGAGGTGTATGGTTGCTTTAAACTATTGCCGGCTGTGCTTTGCTTGTTGTTTGCCGTTATTGCGCAAATTTCGTCGAATTTCGCAAATGAATATTTTGATTTTCGTGGAGGCCTTGATCGTCCCGGTCGTGAAGGACCTCGGCGAGGTGTCACCGAAGGGGATATTACCCCGAAGGCAATGTTGCAAGCCACAATCTTGAGTCTTTGTATAGCTTGTGCTATTGGATGTTTGCTGATAATATGGGGTGGATGGGAATTAGTCCCTGTGGGACTCCTTATTGCGGCGGGGGTGTTTGCCTATTCAGCAGGACCTTATCCGTTATCACATCATGCTCTTGGTGAGGTTGCCGTAGTGATATTTTTCGGTATAGTGCCTGTGAATATGACCTATTACGTAATGGGTCATCATTTTGCCTCGGAAGTTCTTTTAATATCGATAGGAATTGGATTGATGGGCGCAAACATTTTGCTCGTAAATAATTATAGAGATATTGAAGATGATAGCGCAGTCGGGAAGCGCACATTGGCAACAATTTTCGGAGGAAAATTTGCAACAACACTTTATCTGTTGAATGGGTGGCTTGCGATGTTGCTTGCGACGCCATTGTTGGTCAAACTGCCGATTGTAGTGTGGATTGCTCCGGCAGTGTTTCTCGCGTGTCATATGAAGTTGTGGCTTGAAGTGTGCAATCATACCGGTCGCGCTCTTAATAAATTACTTGGTATGACAGCATTGAATATGCTGGCTTTTGCCTTGATTTTTGCTCTTATAGTTTTTATAATATAAATTTCTAAGAATGTCAACGCCTACATCGATAATACAGCTTAAAAGTCAGAAATTATATTATACCGGGGTTATGCTTACAAATCCCGAGATTACTGATATTCTGCAAGGTATCAATGTGGTGATAGGAGCTAATAGCGCGGGAAAATCAACTTTGGGAAATATCATAGAAAAAGGTTGGAATTTCCGAACTAATCAAATTACATCACCGAAGGATAAGCTATCGGTCAAGAAAATTGAATTCTCTGATATTCATTCACTTCCCGGGCTTAATGTTGACTACTACCAGCAGCGCTATGAGGCAACGATGAATGATGAGGTGCCGAGCGTAGCTGAAATCCTTGGAGAAAAAATCCAACGCGCAAAATGGGGCGAACTGACGAGCTTGTTTCATCTTAATGGTGTTGAAAATAAAAAAATTAATTATCTCTCATCGGGCGAGCTTCGAAAATTGCTTATTATTAATGCATTGATAGAGCCGGTTGATGTACTGATACTTGATAATCCTTATATAGGACTTGATGCCTCTTCGCGTCTAATCTTGAATGAGGCAATTGATGCGTTGAGTCTACATGGCATTACGACGATATTATTAGTGGCAAATCCCATTGATATTCATCCTCATGCCGTTCAGGTGATTCCGATGCAAAACCTCTCAATTCTACCTCCAATAAGGAATTTCGAATCATTAAAAGCGGTTAAAGCCGCAGTGATGCATTTGTTTGATTATGCAGTAAATATGGCTGAGATACCATTGCCGCCGGCAATCGATAATGAGCCTATCGATGTTGTGATGAAGATTACAAATGGGGTAGTTAACTATGGAGGTCGACGTATTATCGACAATATAAATTGGGAAGTGAAAGATGGTCAATGTTGGGGATTGTCGGGACCCAATGGGTCGGGAAAGTCAACATTGCTTTCATTGATTTGTGCCGATAATCCTCAGGCATATTCTAATGATATTACCCTTTTCGACCGTCGTCGAGGCACCGGAGAATCTATTTGGGATATTAAAAGACGTATTTCGTTTGTCAGCCCGGAGCAAAGTTTGCATTTTCATCCGGCTGGAGATGTTGCAACAATTGTAGCTCAAGGGCTTAATGATACGACAGGGGTGTTCATTCCGTTGAAGCCCGGGCAGAAAGAACTTGCTGAGCAATGGTTGAAGCTACTTCACATGGAGCATTTGGCACCTCGCAGCATAGGAACGTTGTCGGGTGGAGAAAAACAAATGGTGATGCTTGCGCGTACTTTTATAAAGCAACCGCGATTAATGATATTCGATGAGCCTCTTCATGGCCTTGACTTTGCTCGTGCTCGTGCAGCTCGTGCAATTATTAATCATTTTGCCGCAAGGTCACGAGCATCGCAGGGTAAATATCCGCTATCGTTGATTTTTGTGAGCCATTATATGGAAGAATTGCCTGAATGTGTAACCTTTACTAAAACTCTTGGATAAAAATCGTGCAACTGACACATTTGCATATTGTAAATTTCAAAAACATTGCTGATGCCGATTTGAGCTTCAGCCCGAATATCAATGCATTGCTCGGTGATAACGGCATGGGCAAAAGTAATCTGCTTGATGCAATATATTATTTGAGTTTTTGCAAGAGCTTTTCTTCTTTACCCGATTCTGGAATTGTGAAGTCGGGGGAGATGTTTGCAATGATGCAGGGGAATTATTTGCGCAAAGGGGTAGAGGAGCAAGTGGCTTTTGGCTACACTTCGGGGAAACGAAAGTCGTTTAAACGAGGGGGCAAGGAATATACTCGTCTCAGCCAACATATTGGATTGTTCCCTTTGGTACTTGTGTCGCCATCGGATATGGATTTGGTGGGTGGAGGCTCAGAGGTGCGCCGACGCTTTATAGATATGCTGATATCTCAAACCGATTCAACATATTTGAGTCATCTTATTAGATATAACAATGCGTTGCAACAGCGAAACAAGTTGTTGCGCGACCATATTTACGATGCGAACCTATATATTGCAGTAGAAATGGCAATGGAGATGTCGGCGGAATATATCACAAAATCCCGACGCGAAATCTCGACTCGCCTGCTTGAGGCTTTTAAACGCCATTATCATGATATTGCTCGCACCGGTGAGACTCCCGGATTGGAGTATCGCTCATTGCTCAATGAGTCAACGTGTCGCTATTCCGACCTATTGGAGGAGGCGCGTCGTAAAGATGAAATATTGGGACATACTACGGTGGGTCCACATCGCGATGACTTAGAATTGACTCTCGATGGTATGTCGGTGAAGAGCACGGCGTCGCAGGGGCAGTCGAAAACATTCACTATTGCTCTGCGCTTGGCTCAATATGAATTTATGCATGAAGCTACCGGTATGAAACCATTGCTTTTGCTCGATGATATTTTTGATAAACTTGATTCCAATCGTGTTGCCAATATTGTTGATATTGTCAGTCGTGATATTTTCGGGCAAATTTTTATCACCGATACCAACCGCGAGCATCTTGCTTCGATTGTGTCAACTATGCCTAATGTTGATTATCGCCTTTGGAGTGTATCTGCCGGGCGGTTTGATGAAATAAAACAATAACGAGAATGAAGCGAACAGAACCGATATCAATCAAGCAACTTATCGACAAGGTGATGCTCGAGGAGGACTCTCGCGACGTCATGTTGCAGCAGCGTGCTTCGTTCTTATGGACTGAAGTTGTCGGACCGACCGTAAATCGCTATACTTTTCGTCGTTATGTCGATAATGGCGTGCTTCATGTGTATATCACATCGGCGTCGCTTAAAAACGACTTGTGTTTTCTACGCAATAGTATCATTAAGGAAATTAATGGTAGATTGGGTGCTGAGGTATTGCATGATGTTGTAATACATTAATAATTAATTAAAAAACAGTAAAAAATGACACATAAACTTCCGGAATGTAAAAACCCTAAGGTACCGGCTCCCGGTTGCCAATTTAATCATTTCATCCCATTGCAAATACGTTTTAACGATATTGATATGTTGGGGCATATTAATAACTCGGTGTACCTTTCGTTTTGCGATCTTGCCAAAGCGGAGTATCTCACAGAGGCAACATCGGCTCGCGCTGAGGTGGGTGATATAACGGTAGCAATTGTGAATATAAATTGCAATTTCTATTCGCCCGGATATTTTAAGGAGCCTCTTGAGGCGGCAACGACAGTAACAAGAGTGTCGCGTCGTAGCCTTACATTGGAACAACGCATCTTTAATCCTACAAATGGAGATGTTAAATGTATTGCAACTACTATTATGGCTGGTTTTGACCCCAAAACTGCAACCGGGATTGAACTCCCGCAGCAGTTTATCTCCGAACTTGAATCTTTCGAAAATAGGAAATTACTTGTAGAAACTCCGGTGAAATAAGCCCCGTTGTAGCATAATTTGCGAATGAAGATTATAAAAGATTTGCAAGATAAATAAAAAAACTTTATCTTTGCGGTCGCTAACAGGCTGCTCGAATGGTGGAATGGTAGACACGAAGGACTTAAAATCCTTTGGCTATTGCAGCTGTGCGGGTTCGAGTCCCGCTTCGAGCACTTCAGAAATTGCAAGCATTGAGTAGTCAATTGCCTGCAATTTCTGTTTTATAGGGATTGCTCTGAGGCAAACCCCTTTCTCAATATTTAATTACGCACTGAAACTGTTATATCATGAATGGACTGAATTTTATAGCAATTGATTTTGAAACGGCAACCTTTCGTCGGGATTCTATTTGTGAAGCCGGAATTTGTGTGGTGCGTGATGGCGAGATTGTAGAAACTCGTTCGTGGCTAGTTCGTCCGCAAAATAATTATTATAGTCGTCAGAATATTGCTATTCATGGAATAACACCGTATGACACCTATAATGCCCCTGAATTTCCTGAAGTTTGGACAGAAATTTGTGAATATTTAAAAGAGTGCCCGGTGCTGGTGGCTCATAATGCGTCATTTGACATGAGTTGTATTCGCAGCTCGTTGTCTACGTATGATTTGGAGAAACCGGATGTGACATATTATTGCACGTTGCAGGCAGCCCGAAGCATATATGATTTTTGTCATAATTCGTTGGATTATTTGTGCCGTCAATTTGATATCCCATGTGGCAATCATCATCGAGCCGGAGATGATGCGGAAATGTGTGCGCGTTTGTTTTTGCAAGAGATGAGCGATGCCGAGAGGTGCTCTGTTGGCGACTCCGCTTTTCGAGGAAGAAAGCTATAATTAGATTATAATATAGATTTTACATATCGGGGGGTATTTCCAATAAAATATTGTAATTTTGTATTGAGGTTTAACCCGAAAGTAGGGGTTACCCCTTTCGGGGTTCCCCTTTTGGAATTAGATGCTGATATCTATTGTCAGCCTTATTTTCCAAATCTTAATTGTGAGTCTTGAAATCATTTTATTAAGATTTTCGGGTTAAACTTTTCTTTTTTCGGCATCAAGTCATTTCCGTTGTAATCCCTTTTCGTTTCGGTCGCCCCCATGCGTTGTTGCATTATCGATGTGCTCCACTCTGCCATAGTTTCCGGAGTGAGACTATCGGCGAAGTCCATCAGGGTATAATCGAAAGGTTTGCCCTCTCGCTTGGCAGCGGATGCCACGTAGCACCATAGATAAGTGCACAAATCGGTGAAACTTGAAGGGTCTATCTGCGTAATTTTAATACAAATGTGCGTGTCGCTAAATGATAATGCTATGAGTGAAAAGCGCTGAATAATAGACGTTATGAAAACTTATCCCGACTGGAGTTTGTTAAAAACATATTGTGCTTTTTCGCGACATATTTTGTTATTTTGTTTGTTTTATATTATATTTGTGGGGACTAAAACTCTTACACCATGTTTCTTAAATATTTTATAATGTTTTTATCCATTATATTTGGGATTTTTGCGGTATTTTGTGTATTTGTCCTTTTTTTAAGATTCGTATTTGGCATAGGTGAGAAAAAAGAGAGCGAAATTCATACTATCAAAATTATCCTTGAAAAAGATAAAAAGGATGATGAAGAGGATTAATCCATTATCTTATCTCCTAACCGCCTTGCAACCTCCTCAAATCGTTTCCGCTTTTCCTCCGCAGTAAGCTCCATTGAGCCTTGCTTGCGGTTTTGTTTTTTCTTATCCCACGGCATCGGCAATAATTGCTGGGGGTAAGTTTCTTCTTTACATGAGGCTGTATAGCTATTGCTGCTACCGTTCTTGCCCGCTCCCAAGCATCTTGCGCCTGCCCTTCGGTCATTTCTCGCCATGCTTTGCAGATGCTCTCAAACTCTCCGAATGTGCTTTTGCAAAAGTCATCGTGCGACATGCCGATACACCCTATCGCAAGTCCTAAGAGGTCATAAATTTCTACCGGTTCTCCCTTTTTTTCTTCGGCACCCTCCGATTCTTTCATTATCGATGTGCTCCACTCTGCCATAGTCTCCGGAGTGAGACTATCGGCGAAGTCCGTCAGGGTATAATAGAAAGGTTTGCCCTCTCGCTTGGCAGCGGATGCCACGCAGCACCATAGATAAGTGCACAAATCGGTGAAACTTGAAGGGTCTATCTGCGTAATTTTAATACAAATGTGCGTGTCGCTAAATGAGAATGTTATGAGTGAAAAGCGCTGAATAATAGAGCGTTATGAAAACTTATCCCGACTGGAGTTTGTTAAAAACATAAAATTCGCTAAAAATTTTCTTGGTAGTTATAAAATTTTATTGTAGTTTTGCCGTTACGAAATTTTTTTCAAAGAAGAATTTATACCGAATTTTTCAAAACTGAATTGTTAACTTTAAACTAAAAAGCCTATTGACCATCATTACTCTTTATTAACTTATATAATATAGTAATGCAAAATCTTACACGGCTCGCCGATGAGCAGTTGGTCGCAGCCTATGCCGATGGTAACAACGAGGCTTTTGATACATTATTGACACGTCACCAGAGTCGCGTCTTCTCATATATTTTGAATATTGTCAAAAATAGAGAACTTGCCGACGATATTTTCCAGGAGACATTTGTCAAAGCTATTACCACAATTAAGCAAGGGCGGTACACTGAGAGTGGAAAATTCTCAGCGTGGATTACTCGTATTGCTCATAATCATATAATCGACTTTTTCCGCCAAGAGAAGGCAAATGGCGTTGTGTCGGCTGATGATATTGACCTATCATTACTTAATCGGAAAGAACTTTCAGAGGAAACAGTCGAGGATCAGATGATAGATACTCAGATTTCAGCTGATGTGGTTAATATTATGAATCAGTTGCCGAAATTGCAACGTGAAGTCCTTGATATGCGATTTTTTCGCGATATGAGTTTTAAAGATATTGCAAAAGCAACAAATGTCAGTATCAACACGGCACTCGGTCGCATGCGTTACGCTATATTAAATATGCGTCGCATAGCAAAAGAGAAAAATATTACGCTCTCACGCTAAATATTATAAGGTAGTTCTCTATATTATTAAGATTGGAACTGAAATTGAACGCTCTTATTGCGTTAGAGGGGCTTCAAACGATATTTTGACGTTAAAAATAGAAATTCGTAACCGATTGGTGCAGAGGGAAAAGTATGTTGCACAACATATTTTTCACAAATTTTCGCAAAAATATTAATAAAAATATTTGGTTGTGAGCGTAAAAGTGTCTACCTTTGCAC
>CAYWXG010000049.1:0-20777 GCA_964462445.1 uncultured Barnesiella sp.
TGCCATAAAAAGTAATTTTGTTGAAAACTTTTTACCAAAGATTATGAACTATACTCCCGAACAACTTGACCAAATAGAGAAATTCGCTTCCATATACCTCAAAATATCGGATATGGCTGTCATTCTTGATATACCACCTGAAACGCTTCGCTGGGATATATCGCAGAAAGATACCGAAGTTTCCCGACGCTATTATCGTGGTAAAGCAGCTTCCAAAGTGAAGTTGCTACACCAAGAAATGCTCCTTGCTCAAGTGGGTTCACCTCTTGCGATTGAGAACACTCACAAGAACCTGCTCGACATGGAAGATGACGAGTGACATTCCTAATTTCTAATTCCTAACTCCTAATTGTAAATGGCTTTCCCTAACGCACTTGAAGTATGTCGCACCGACCTTTTTACCAAAGAGGACGAGTTGCGTCAAGCATATCCGCAAATTCTTGTGGATAAGGTGCTTCGTGTGCGTGATATGTATAACTGGTGTATTGCCAATCCCGACGCTAAGGATAGGCAATTCGTGGAACAGGAATTAAGCCGTTACGACATTTCAAAGGTCGTGGCTTATTCCGACCTTGGTATTATCAAGGCTCTGCTCCCGACGCTTGCCACTGCAAGCCGGGACTTTCATCGTTGGCGTTACAATGAAATGATACTTGAGACATACCAAATGGCGAAGAAGCGTAAGGACACCAAGACTATGGAGAAAGCAGCTTCATCGTATGCGAAGTATAATCGCATTGACCTTGAAGATGAACAGGCTGTGCCTTATGAAATGATTGTGGTTCAGCCGTTCACTGCTACCTCTGACCCTACGGTGCTCGGTATCAAACCTATCCCGAACATCAACGATAAGATTAAGGCTATGCTTAATAAGTATCGTGCTGAAACTATCGACATCGAGGACATCACTTATGAAGAAGCTGACCTCGAAGAAGAATCTTTATTTTAAAATGACAAGACAAAAGGGAGTGGGTAATTTTATGTGCAAGATAAATCGCACTACAATCTAAAAATAAAAAAACAAACAAACGAACAAATGAATTAGTTGTTGCATTAGTGCAGAATGCAATTAGACTAACGCGCAAAACGAGAGTAAAAGTTTTTGACATCAGCAAGGCGTTGAAAACTTTTTGTTGTATTATTTGGTAATTTAGGAGAGACATATTAATTTTGTGTAAAATATATTACAGGTATGGCAATAAATATAATAGACACAACACAGTTTAGTGTAAAGCTAAAAGCTACCATTCAGGCGACTGGTAAACTTGGCTTTACTAATGAGACTGCAAACTGCTTAAATCTTCAGATTGGGCAAGCGGTAAACTTTGCAAAAGATGATGAAACTCAAGAGTTATATTTAATCATTGCAAAAGACGGAGCAACGAACACATTAAAAGTGTGTAAATCCGGAATGTATTATTACATTCAAACAAAGTTGATGTTTGATGCTTTCGGTTATGATTATAAAAAGAAAACCATTATTTTTGATTTGACAAGAAAAGAGGAACTTGACGAATCACTTAATGGCAGAGTGTATAAAATGAATAAACGAGAATTAATACGAAAAAATATGAAAAGTTAACAAATAGGCATAAAAAATCCCACATTGTTGGCGGACGATGCGGGATAAGGGTTGTTCTCCGATTGCGACCTGAGCCACAAATAGACAAAGGAGATAGGTTGATTTTCATTTGCAAAGATAACTTAATTTTTGCGAACAGTGCTAATTTTCTCCTTAAAATCGGTTAAAAGTGTTTATTTTTTTAGTATAAATCGCTTTAAATCATTTTAAATGGCGAAATTTTACAATTTGAATTCGCGGCCTAAGTCGCAAACAAACAAAGAGAAAGACGATGTGCTGTTCAGAAGCACAATTGCAAGTTCTCTGACTGATTTTCAGTCGGTTTCCGTAGTGACGGAAATTCCAGTAATTAATAGTTACTCTGTAGATGAGGACTTTATTCGTAGCAAAAATTCGTTACTTGGTTTTACAAGTGCTATTTCTTCAGACAACTATGATGAAATAGTTCATTTCTATCTTAACGATAACCAGTTTATTCGAGTTTTTAACAATCCGAGCAAATATGTTGATATCCTTAAAGGATATAAATATGTTATAACTCCAGATTGTTCGCAATACATAAATATGCCTCAATTACAAAGAATGTCTCACTCATTTTGGAATAAGGCAATAGCAGCTTATTGGCAAAAACATGGGATTAACATTATATTTAATGTTAGTTGGTCTTGTCCTGAAAGCTATGATTACGCATTTGCGGGACTTCCCAAAGGTTGTGTAATAGCAATAAATTGTACCGGAGTCATAGGTTGCTCTGCATCTAAATACCTTTGGCAAAAAGGTTACAATGAAGCTATAGCTCGTTTGGAACCGTCTTTAATCATTCGCTACGGAGACAAAATGCCCAATGAGCGTGATGATATTAGCGTTTATTTTGATAATATTAACCTAATGAATTTGCGAAATGGGGGGAAACGGAAGTAGAGGGAAAGGTTTATTAAATTCCGAGTTAGGTAGGAATTGGAAAACAGTAGCTACAATTGGCAAAATTCAAGTGGTTCAATTGAAAGACCAATCCAAGTCTAATAAGCTTCCGGAAGAAAGTCATACAGCGAACCGTATATATGCTATTTTTGAAAAAAATGGCTCTGATGTTAAAGCTATTGCTAAATACGACAGCAATGGTAAAAAGGTTTGGGAAATTCACACGACTGATCATAAGGGATTGGGTGCGCATTTCCATTTATGGGAAGATGGTAAACCAATTAAAGGCAGTGAAACTTCTCTTGTTGGTCACACAGACTTATTGGCGATTCTTAACAAAGTACGAAACTTTAAATAAATAATATGAGTACAGATTTCTACTACATCAGTCATGATTTGTTTGGTTATCCATTCAATTCGGAATTCCCTCCAAATACTAATTTATATGGAGACGGCTATGCTGGATATAAGAATACAGCCTCACAAGTCTTATTTTACGACTTTGCTGTGCAAATGTATGATGTTAGATTTAAGTACCATGGTAACATGTACTTTCTAATGTATACACCTGAACATGCAGCATTGTGTGATGAGAAATTCACTAATGAAATTGAGATTTTCGCAACGCCAAATGATTTGATAAAAAATTTGGAAATAGAAGGTCGAAAACTTCTTGAGATCATTGATGAAATTGAAGAGATAGAACCAGTTTAACTCTGTCTTTTACTTAAAAATGATAATGGGCTATTTTTGTAAAAAAAGTAACCCATTTTTTATGAATAAGCGAATATATTTCAACACGCCACAACGATTGACGCAATTAATCGGGGCGAACACTACCGTGATCGTCGCCGGCCGTCGTACCGGTAAGACGGACTCCATTGCGTCGCCTTTCGTGCTTCGTAATATGCAGAGAATGCCCGGCTCTACCGGTGGTATCGTCGTGCCTACTTTCAAGCATGGTTTGACTAATACGCTCCCAGGCCTCTTTGCTGCTTGGAAGCGTTGGGGATTTATCAATGGCATTCATTATGTCGTCGGTCGTCGCCCACCCAAATCGTTCGCTAAGCCTATCATCGAGCCGTCGGACTATGAGCATGTCATATCCTTTTACAATGGCTCGTGTGCAATTATCATTTCACAAGATAGACCCGGCTCGTCTAACTCGCTGACGCTCTCTTGGATTCTTGTCGATGAAGCGAAGTTCGTGGATTATGAACGGCTGAAAGATGAAACTCTCCCTGCCAATGGTGGTATCAAAAGCCATTTCGGTCATCATTCGTGCAACCACTCGATGATGATTCTTTCGGATATGCCTCAGACTCAAAAAGGCAATCGATAAACTCAAGAGGCTGCCCAACTGTTATTGTTAGACAGCCTCTTCGCATTTATTGTAAAATCTCACTAAAAATTTTATTGTGATTTTAATTGGATTTCACTACATCTGCGGGATTTTCGGTGGCGGCTTTCCATGAGCGGAGAGTTACAAGGCCAACTGTAACGGTCAAAACTACTACCAACGCAACAAGATATATCCACCATGGCATTGCAATGCGATTGGCAAACTGCTCTAACCAACGTGAAGTAAAGTACCATGCAACGGGTGCAGCAACAACGAAACAGCCGAGAACAATCCAAACATATCGCAAGTTGAGCATCTTAATCATCTGAGCTGTTGTTGCGCCATAAACCTTGCGGACGGCAATTTCCGAACGACGGTGCTGTGTCTCGAACATCACTATGCCGAACACTCCCATCATGGCGATAACAACTGCAAGAACAGCAAACATGCCGATAATGATTGTTTGACGACGCGTGTCTTTATACATATTTTCAACATAATCATTTAGGAAGTGAAGTTCGACTTCTTCTCCATTTGGATTTAGCTCTTTGCATAAATCTTGCACATACTTGGCAAATGCCTCTATATCTGTATTTGCTCCTATTCGAACATAATAATTGTAACAGCCACCCCAGTTATTTGAACAGAAGAAAGAATAATATTCTGTAGATTTGTTGCTTGCAGCTGAAAGTCGCACATCTTTTATGATACCTACTACATTAAATCCATCAGTGTAATGGTAGCCGACAGGCACTCCGATTTCTCGATTGAAAGATCTCATTATAATCATTTCTTCTCTTTCTGCCGATGTTGGAGTAAATCCCTTACCATCGACAACCTCGAATCCAAAGAAATCAAGAAAGTTCCAACGAACACAATTAGGTCGAAGTAAATATTCTTTTTCTTCATAGCTGCGACCCCATGTTTGAGCTGTTTGGAAGATATTGAAGCGTGAGCAAGTTGCATCTATTGCATCAGGATGTTGTAAAAGTCTATCTATAAGCGTTTCATCTTTCCCTCTTATATCTCCGCTGTAGAATGTTACAATATTTTCTCTATCAAATCCCATGTCAAATTTTGTCATATAGCGATATTGTAAGAAAAATATAGCAGTGACAATAATCAACACCATTGCAACCGAGAACTGTATCCCTACCATTATTGAGCGTAATCTTCGACCGGTTGCCGATTGTGCAAAACCACCTTTCACACCTAATGAAGCATTAAATCGAGTGATATATAATGCAGGATATACAGCTGCGACAATGGCAAGTAAAATCATTAATGCAATCATTATTGCGATAACCGGGATATTCTCTCCGAGCGAAAGGGGACAAGTCACATATTGAGCGATAAAACTTTCTTTGACGGCAATCATTAGATAGAATGCTAATGCCATTGAGATAAGCACTAAGCCAATTGCTTCAAAGAGGAAATTCCAACGAAGAGTAGCTTGACTTGCTCCAAATACCTTGCAGATATTTACAGCGCGCATACGCACCGGTACAAGCGCAAGGAAAAAGTTAACGAAATTGATAAAAGCAACAACAACAATTACAATGGCTATTGCTATAAGAACAGCTGTTGCAGAGCGCGTGCCGCACTCATATATTGTTCCTTCTGCATCTCTGACATTGTAATATGTGTCATTCAATGCTACCAATCTGACAGGTTGTGTTCTATCTTCTTCAAGCTTTGCACCAAACTCAGCAGCTTGTTCAGGATATTCGGCAATATACTCTGCCATCATACCCTTATACCATTTATCGTATTGCGTTTGCCAAATCTTGGCAAATTTCTCCGGGTCTGTCCCTTCATTTAAGCGAACGAAGAATGAATAGTTCCAGTTGTTGTTTTGTTGCCCAACCTCAAGGTTGTCGTTACGAATAATTCGGCATTTATTTAAAAATGTATTGGCTGAAAAATCTTCATATATAGCCACGATTGTTTGTGGCGACTTTGGTTTTCCGTCATTGTACCAGTCTCCACCTTCATACCAAATCTGATCACCGACACCAACTCCTATCTGCTCTGCGGCTGAACGAGACATTATGACTGTGTTTGGTTCTTTTATCTTCTGTAAGTTCCCGGCAATACAATCAAATTCAAAAATATCTACAACATTGGCGTTCCCGGAATAAACTCCTATAGGAAATTGTTCAAAGTTATAATCATTAACTTTCTTCCACACACGACTAATATTAGCGTGAGGCATAAGAGATGCACCTACTTCTGCTTCGGGGCAGAGTTCTATTGTTTCGTAACTTACAGGCTGTGGAGAATTAGTAGACCAAATTTCATTGTTAAGATCCTCAGCATTCCAACGAGGTTGTACCAAATAAATTCGGTCCGAATTTTTTAGTGCTCTGTTGTAGGTTATAGAATACCACACTTGCGAGGCTATGATGTAAAATGCCACGAAAGCGAGGGTGAGCCCCACCACGTTTAGTAGTGAAGCCACCTTGTAACGCTTAAGTGTCATTAAGAAATTCTTTAATGCAATTTTCATATTCTGCAAAGTTTAAGCAGGCTCTATAAATTTATTTGGAATGATTTTGAGATTTTAATTGAGGGGTTTCCGAGGTTGAGAAGGGAGTTTAGCGAGCTAAGCGACCGACGAAACCGCAGAAAAGCACCAATAAAAAGCCAAAAGCAACCAAAAACCTGCCATTAATAACTATTTCAATATTAAAAAACTTTAGAGTGCTCAATTTATAGAACCTGCCTATAGTTATAACTTAGACTTCACATCGGTCACAATTTTGCCGTCGAATAGGCAAATAGTGCGACTTGCATACGACGCGTCATGTTGTGAGTGGGTTACCATGATGATAGTTGTGCCTTCTTGGTGCAACTCTTTAAGCAAAGTCATCACCTCTTGACCATTCTTTGAGTCGAGGTTACCAGTGGGCTCATCGGCAAGAATAAGTTTAGGGTTAGAAACTAATGCACGCGCGATAGCAACACGCTGTTGCTGACCACCGGAGAGCTGCTGCGGGAAGTGGCCGGCACGGTGCGAAATGTTCATGCGGTCGAGCATCTTCTTTACACGTTCCTTACGTTCCGAAGGCTTTATTCCCATATAGATAAGTGGCAACTCGACATTCTCACTTACCGACAACTCGTCAATAAGGTTGAACGACTGGAACACGAACCCGATATTGCCCTTACGGAAAGCTGTACGGTCTTTCTCTTTCAGACCACCTACCTCTTGACCAAGCAATTGGTATGAGCCTCCCGTTGGGTTATCAAGCAACCCCAAGATATTGAGCAATGTTGATTTACCACATCCCGAGGGACCCATAATGGCAACAAATTCCCCCTCGCTTACTTCAAAGTTAACACCGGCAAGTGCAATTGTTTCAATCTCTTCGGTAAAAAAACTCTTCTGTAAATTATTTACTTTTAACATAGTTTCAAAATTTTATATAGTTTATATTTTTAATTGATTTAACGCATTATTGAATTAGTCGGATTCTCATTAGCTGCACTCCAGGAACGGAGTGATACGGTTATGATGGTAATCAATAAGGTAACTCCCACTGCCAAAGCATAAACCCACCACGACATTGGTGTGCGATATACATACTGTTGCATCCAGCCGTTGATGATGTAGTAGCTAAGAGGTATAGCCACAGCTGAGCAGATAGCAACGATGTAAATATATTTGCGATTAAAGAGACTTAAAATTCCACTTACTGAAGCTCCATGAACACGGCGAATACCAATCTCGCGGCGGCGATACTGTGTTTCGAATAATACCAAGCCAAATACTCCGATAATCGAAATCACAATCGAAAGGAATGAGAACAAGGTGACGAGGGTTGAGAGTTTATCCTCACGCTGATATACCAACTCCAGTTCATTGTCAAAGAATTTTACATCTACTTTCTCCGGGTCGCTGTTCGGCGAGATTTTCAAGACCGTATCAGTAATGTACTTTTTAACCTCTGCGATATCGGCTCCTGCAATGGTGCGGATATAGGCAATTCGTGGCAGATCCCAACTATATTTCCCAAAGACAAGAAATGCGTATGGTGTGATGTCGTATTGTGCCGATTGGAAATCAAAATCCTTGCAAATACCGACAACCGGAGTATCATTATCATCAAGATGTCCATTAATTTGTTTTCCAATGGTGATGCTAAGTTCTTTTGAAGCCCTCTCATTGAAAATTAGGGCTCCTGCTTCACTATATTCATCGGATTGAAGGAAATCTCTACCATCAACAATTTCAATGCCCATTGTCTTTAAAAAATCCCATGATACAGCATATACATTAAATACCGCATCTCTATTATCAATTTGGCGTGCCCATTGCATTCGTTGTTGGGTAAACATTCCTCGGCCTAATGCAATATTCTTGATTTGTGGATTTTGTTTTAAGGAATTAAGCAGAGCATCACGTTTTGTATAATCGCTTATTTCACTCCATTCGTTATATACTGACTCATAGGGTAGTGTTGCTACCAAAAGATGCTCCTTATCAAAACCCATATCGCGCGATAGCATATATTGATGCTGACGATAGATAAAGATTGAACATATAATCAGTGCAATTGAGATTGTATACTGTAAGCCCACAAGTGTATATCTCAAAATACGACCTGATTTTGATGCCGAGAAATCCCCCTTGATTACAAATGCCGGTGAGAACTTTGTAATATACCATGCAGGATAGAGGGAAACAAAAACTCCAAATATTAAGACACCTATTGACATTGCTATAGCAATCGCCCAATTTTCATTGATAGCAACAGATGTTGAAATGTACTCTTTCAGTGGTGTGTCGTTAAATAGTATCACTATAACAGCAGCTACAAACAATGATATGAGACTCAAACCTATTGTCTCGAACAAGAAATTAAATCTTAACTTCCAAGTTGGAGCCCCAAATATTTTGTAGTTGTTCACCGCACGAATACGACTCGGAATCAATGCAAAGAAGAAGTTTACAAAGTTGATAAACGAGATAACAAGAATCAGCACTGCGATAGCAATCAGCGTGTAGGTTGTGCTACGACTACCATGTAGCCACTCTGCATTGGTGTCATCGGCAAAATAGAGGTTGGCAATAGGTGTTAGTCGTGGTGCTACCAAATCAATCTCTTTTGAAATATCCTCATCTGAAAGACCTCGCTTGCGACAATAATCCACAAGTTTATCTTTCATTTTTTCTGCTACATTTATAGGTGAAGCGCCTTCGTGAAGTAAAATATAATATGGAGTATTCCAATTAGTGGCTTCTTCAGGTCTTGCTTCCGGCATAAGGATATATCCTTCACTCATTGCCATCGTAGATGGTTTGGGGAAATCTTTATAAATGCCTGAAATAATGCGTTGCGCAGAATTAACGACTCCTCGACCGTAGTTGATACGGTCGCCAACTGTCAAGTTACATCGTTTAGCTACAGTTTCCGAGATAATCATTCCATAGCTTGCCTTAAACTCGTCATCGAGACCGCCATCTATAAATTCAAATGGGAATACAGCCAATCCCTCAAGTTCTGCACCTGCGACTTTTATTGTGAAATTCTCAATTGTTGAGTTTCGCTTGATTGAGTATTCATCTTGATAAGATGAGTTAGATATCATATCTATAGATCCGGCAGTCTCAATTTCGGGACATGCAGCACTTAATTCATCGGGCATCTGGCGATTCCAATAGCATGCCCATGTACCATCTCCCGACCACGATGGGTATTCCATACGATATATGCGCTCAGAGTTTTTGATGACACGGTTGTAGGATAAATCGAAATTCACTTGAACAGCAATCAAATAGACTGCTGCAAAGGCTACTGCCATGCCCACAATGTTCAGCACTGACGATGTTGTGTATCGGCGTAAGAGGGTTAGAAAATTTCTTATAAACATATTTACAAATTCAAAATTTAGAATACAAAATGCAGAATTATTTATTAAGTATTAGCACTTCGTTTTCTCCAAAATTATCGTAGGACGAAGTTATAACTTTTTCGCCGGGTTGCAAACCATCGACAACCTCATAATACTGTGGATTTTGACGACTGATTCGAATTTCTCGACGATAGGCTTTTTTGCCGGATTCATCAACTACATAAATCCACTTACCTCCGGTCGCTTGATAGAACGAACCACGAGGTATTAAAACGGCTTCGCTTGCCTCTCCCAACTGCAAATTAAGGTAATAGGTCTGACCACGACGAATATTCTCCGGAACTGCACCTGTAAAGCGAAAATCAGCTTTAAATTGACCATTGCGAACTTCAGGATATACCTTGCGAAGTTGCATTTCATATTTAGTGTCTTGACGCTCAAATGATGCTAAAAGGCCTGTTGTCACTCGGTCAATATAATGTTCATCTATTTGTGCTTGCACTTTGTAAGTTGTAAGGTCATTCACTTGACCGATATTCGCTCCCTGTGTCAATGATTGACCGAGGACTGATTCCAACATACCAATCTCTCCATCGGTTGGTGCTTTTACTTTAAGATTATCGACACGCTGACGAATTAGCTCCATATTGAGTTGCATTGAGCGTAGGTTTTCTTCCATCTGTGTCACTTGCGAGGTGCGATAAAGTGAATCTTGTTTTTGGCGTTCCAATACTAAGTCGCGCTTACGAATTGCCAAATTATAATTTTCTTGAGCTTGGAGATAATCCTCCTTGGCAATTAATTTGTCAAAATAGAGATTTTGCTTCTGCTCAAAGTCGCGCTTAGCCCTTGAAACATCTAAGTCGAGTTGTAATTTTTCTTGACGTAGTTTCAAGCGCTCTTGCTCCATTGAAATCATTGTATTTCGCAAGATGTTTTGTTTCTCTGCCAAGTCTGCTTCTGATTGCAAAATCTGCATCGAGAGTGAATTGTTTGACATTTCAAGGATCACATCGCCTTTCTTGACAGTTGTTCCTTCTTCAGCAATGATACGTTCTACAACTCCAGATTCTAATGGGGTAAGTTGAACGGTTGTCATAGGTTGAACGCTACCGGTAAGACGCACATAATCATTAAACTGACCTTTCTCGACTGTTGCAGTAGTAACCAATTGAGCATCAACACGCAGAGTTGATGAATTGTCGCGTAGCAACAACCAAACTATAAATCCAAGTAGAACAACACCTAATGCCCAAGGAATATTTTTCTTTCGAAAGATGCCTCTAAGCCCATTTTTCTTTTCAAGTTTTATATCCATATTGTTATGTTTTAATTATTGTTTGTGTCTATTTTTACTTTATAAGAGGTAGCCCATTGTAGTAGTCAACCATTCGAGCCTTGATGATAAATTGCAGATAAGCACGAAGTTTATCCGATTTGGCTTGTAGCAATGTGTTTGCAGCAGTGTGAAGCTCAAGTGCCGAGACAAGTCCATTTTCAAATTTTTTCTCTGTTCCGTCGTAGGCGAGTTGTGCCGCTCTCACTTTCTTTTCGCCTTGTACATATTGCTTACTATAGCCTTGCATCTCTTGCCATGTTTGTGAAACTTCGCTCTCCACTTCTCGTTGTACAGTTTCTTGTTCCAATTGTGCTATATGATAGACATTTTTTGCTCGCCGTTTCGATGATTGAGAAGATAATCCGTTGAAAATTGGGATTGATAATGATAGCTGAATATATCCTCCTCGGTTGTTACAAAACTGAGTCCCGAAGGGGTCATATGCCGCTTTATTGTCAAAATCTAAATAGTATGAAGTGCTGTACCCACCTGAAAGATATAGTGAAGGGAGGTAACTACCTTTGGCGCGTGCAAGATTAATTCGTTGTTGTTCTGTAAAGTGACGGCTGGCAACGATACGCGGATTGTTTGCCAATGCATAATCTACCAATGCTCTCTCCGATATTGCACTTGGAATTGCTCCCAAATCTATGTTTGTTACAATTTGCAATTCTTCGTTTTGAGGATAATTCATCACTTCGCGTAATTTTATATATGCAAGAGCAAGGTTATTCTCTTCGGTTATAAGCAAATAATCGTAATTCGCTTCCTGTGATTCAATCTCTGCTACATCAACTGAGCTTTTTAGCCCGAGGGCAAATTGTCTCTGAGTGAGCTCTAAAGTTTTGCGTGATGCTTCTAACTGCTCTTTTGCTATCTCCACAGCTTCGGTGTAATAAATCACATCCATGTATGCTGAAAGTGTTTGCATTGCCACTTCATCTTGAGCTATTTGGATGTCGACCAAGCCTTTTTTGCGAGCCACTTTCATTGCTCTCATCGTGTTAATACCTCTCAGTCCATCGAATAGGGTCATTTGCAAACTAATTCCATACGAATTGCTGAATGTGGTTACATTTGTATAGGAGTTAGTTGCAGGGTCAATACCACGACCGAAATTTGTTGAAGCACCGATATTGGCATTCAACGACGGGAATAATGCAGCCACAGCCTCATTATAATTTGCCTGATTATCATCTGCGGAAAGACGTTGCTTCCCGACTGTAGTGGAATGCTCAACGGCAAAGCGCATGCAATCGTCTATCGTCAGCGGTTGAGCCTTGCACATAAGTGTCAAAAAAATTGACAGTAGTAGGATTATTTTCTGATGTGTCATAAAATTAAATGTTTTTACCCTTAGTATTGCCAATGGCGTGCCAAAATGCGTCAATTGTTGATACTCAGGATTTTATGTGTTTTACATTTTCTTTGAAGTGTCTAATAATTAGACAATCGGTGTAAAAGGTTTGGACACATAGCGTTTTTGATGTATTTTTGTGAGGGTAAATTATAAAATTCATCAACAATTCATCAACGAATTGGGACGTAAGTTGTAAATATGGCAAAAGCAGCGGGCAAATTATTGATTGTCGATGACAACCGTTCAATTCTTTCGGCTGTCAAACTATTATGTGATGGTGTGTTTGAAGATATTCTCACATTATCCTCTCCCAACTCATTGATTTCTACATTACAACAGGAAACACCTGATGTGGTTTTGCTCGACATGAATTTTAACGCCGGCATAAATACCGGCAATGAGGGGCTCTTTTGGCTTAGAGAAGTGTTGGCAAAATTTCCTGAAACCAAAGTCGTGCTTTTCACTGCATACGCCGATATTGACCTCGCTGTTCGTGCAATGAAAGAAGGAGCTTTTGACTTTGTCGTAAAACCATGGGATAACGCGAAACTGATTAATTCGCTCCAAAATGCCTACAAAGTAGCTAAAGGTAAAGCAAAAAAGACTCATAAAACCTCGACTACAGAATCAAAGCCTAATATGTATTGGGGAGATAGTGTCGAGATGAAACGCATTCGCACAATAATTGAGCGTGTGGCTGTTACGGACGCAAATATTTTGATTACAGGCGAAAACGGTACCGGTAAAGAAGTGTTGGCACGGGAAATTCACCGACTGTCAACACGTTGCTCCAAAAAAATGGTGTCACTCGACATGGGCGCAATCCCCGAAACGTTGTTTGAGAGCGAACTGTTTGGGCATATTAAAGGAGCATTTACCGATGCTCATACTGATCGCGAAGGGAAAATGGAATCAGCCAGTGGCTCAACTCTATTTATGGACGAGATTGCCAACCTGCCACTACATCTTCAATCTAAGATGTTGGTTGTGCTACAAAATCGTGCTGTAACACGACTCGGCGCCAACGAAGCTACGCCGATAGATATTCGTCTAATTTCAGCAACAAATCGTGATTTACACGATGCTGTGGTTAAAGGTGAGTTTCGCCAAGATCTGCTTTTCCGTATAAACACCATACATATCAATATTCCACCTCTGCGTAATCGTAAAGATGACATCGTGCCGCTTGCTGAAATGTTTATCTCTCGTTATGCCCAAAAATATAACAAAGAGGGATTATTACTTTCCGGAGATGCTGCCGAAAAACTGAAAATTCACCCATGGGAAGGAAATATTAGAGAATTGCAAAATGCTATGGAGACGGCAGTAATTATGTGTGATAGCGATATTATTAGCCCGGAACATATTGAACTGCATACTCCAAGCCTTCCGCTAAACGAGAGCCAAACTCTTGAAGATATAGAACGCCAAGGCATAGCTAATGCAATTGCTCAATGTGGTGGAAACTTATCTCAAGTTGCTCAACAGCTTGGTATCACTCGCCAAACTCTTTACAACAAAATTAAACGCTACGGATTGTGAAACGACAACAGACCATACCTTACGGCAAAATTGGCACTTACGTTGCAGTTATCATCTTGATGGCAGCCATGTCGGGGTATGTTTGGGCAACAAATCGTTTTGCCCATCTTATTGCCATAATCCCTATTATAATCTTTTGTATATTCCGCCTTTTTAAGATATATAACGAGTTGGTTGGACGATTGATGTTTGTTTTCAGTGCTGTGCAAAATGATGACTACTCATTCCGTTTTACAGAAAATCCAAACATTACTCGACATGCGTTGATAAACCAATCGCTTAATCGCATAAAAGATGTAATGGACAAAGCTAAGATGCAGATACGTGAGCGTGAAAAATACTTTGAATTAATAATGGAGTGTGCCAATATTGGTATAATTACCGTGATGGAAAATGGCACCGTCACACAATCTAACTCAAAGGCTTTGCGTATTGTAGGCATGGAACGTCTAACACATATTGAACAACTGCGTATTTTGAGTGAGGAACTTTGTGAGGCAATATATCGTATTGAGCCGGGCGGACATCAACTCACAGCTCGCTTGACAACTGAGATTGGTGAGCAAAATTTGGTGTTAAGTTGTTCTGCAATGGAATTTGATGGCAAGTGTCTTAAGGTTATTTCTATTAGCAATATTCATGAGGAACTTGACCGCAAGGAAGTGGAATCGTGGGAGAAACTTACCCGTATTTTAACGCACGAAATTATGAATTCTCTTGCTCCAATAACTTCAATCAGTCACACATTGCTTTCATTTTCGGGCGATGCAGAGACTTTGCGACAGGGACTTGAAACAATTCACACAACGTCGGACCGTTTACTACGTTTTGTTGATTCTTTTAGAGCCGTAACGCGTATACCGACACCTCAGAAAGCTCCATTTTACTTGTCGGAATTGATTTCTGAAGCGTTGGTTTTGACACATCACGACAATGTTAAGATAGATGTAAATATTGAACCCAGTGACACTATGCTCTATGCCGATCGTGCGCTAATGTCACAGGTAATAGTCAATCTTCTTAAAAATGCAGTAGATGCACTTTCAATTGTTGACTGCAATCCGTTGATAACTATAAACTCTAATATAGACCAAGAGGAACGTATCATTATAGAGATTACTAACAATGGCTTGGCAATTCCTGTAGAGGTGGCAGAAAATATCTTTACGCCATTCTTCACCACCAAAACCGACGGTTCAGGCATCGGGTTGGCAGTTTCTCGCCAAATTGTTCGTCTGCATGGTGGCAACCTTCGTTTGAAGCACAACGAAGATGGATGCGTGACTTTTGCGGTTATGTTGGAGTGAACAAGGTGATTAAATTAAGCAAACTATTAAATTCAATAACAAGCTATTAACATAAACGATTACTGTTATGATAAATCCGGTATATGCAGCTGCTGAAAATCGCTACGACAACGGCATGATTTATAATCGATGTGGACGTAGTGGTATTCTTTTGCCAAAAATTTCACTCGGTTGGTGGCACAATTTTGGCGACGTTGACCCCCTCGCAAATTCCATCAAAAAGGCTCATTATGCTTTCGACAATGGCATTAATCATTTCGACCTTGCTAACAACTATGGCCCCTCTTATGGTTCAGCTGAGGAATCGTTTGGCTATATTATGGAGAAATCGTTGCGCCCCTACCGCGACGAGCTTTTTATCTCCACAAAGGCCGGACATGATATGTGGCCCGGACCGTATGGTATTCATGGTTCGCGCAAATATTTGCTTGCCAGTCTTGACCAGAGCCTCAAACGTATGAAGATTGACTATGTCGATGTGTTTTACTCTCATGTTTATGATCCGGAGACTCCCATTGAAGAGACTATGCAAGCACTTGTTGATGCCGTGCGTATGGGTAAAGCTCTTTATGCCGGTATTTCAAAATATCCTGCCGACAAAGCTCGCATTGCCTACGACTATCTCGCGGCTCACGATGTGCCTTGCCTCCTTTATCAAGGACGTTACAATATTCTCAATCGTGAACCGGAAGCGGAGGGAATTCTCACTCAAGCTACGCATAATGGCACCGGGTTTATTGCCTTTTCTCCTTTGGCTCAAGGACTATTGACCGACCGCTATCTTAATGGCATACCGGAAGATTCGCGCGTGGCTCGTGGGGGATATCTAAAAAAGGAAGCTCTCACCGAAGAAACAATGAATATAATCCGACGCCTTAACGAAATGGCAAAGCGTCGCGGGCAATCCTTAGCACAGATGTCGCTCGCGTGGTTGCACCATAATCCGGCAGTGACAAGTGTAATTATAGGTGCAAGTTCAGTAGAGCAAATTGCCAACAATCTGCAGACTCTTAATTCTCCCGGCTTCACCGAAGAAGAACTACGCGAAATCGATTTAATAGTAAAAGGGTAGTTGTGCTTCGTAATTCAGTGTCGGCCTCTCGGATAGTTATTTCTTGTCGAGATGCATAGAGTGGAGGGTGGCACGGTTAAATTTGCGTCGTTCAAGGTCAATCCACCAACCCCATTTGTTGAAATACTTTATCATGTTGCGGCAATGCACCCACAGCATTTTCAGGCTTTTATAGCTTGATGCTCTATGCGCATGAGTGACGTTGACGTGTGGATAATAAATGGTGAGCCAATTGCGGTGAACGCGTCGAGTTATATCTATATCCTCAGGATACATGAAAAATCGTTCATCAAAACCTCCGACCTCTTTCAAAGCTTCAACTCTAAACAACATGAAGCTACCTTGATGATAGGGGATATTGGCAATTTCTGCCTCAGAACGAGCAGATAGAAGGTATCGTCGATTGCGCCCTCGCATCATAAATGCCGGCAAGAAACGCCGCCCGAAAACATCGAGCGGAGTCGGCAACAATCGTTGTGCAAATTGAGGTTGTCCGTCGGGGAAAACAATTCGCGGAGAAATCTGTCCTACGTGGCTATCCTTTGCAAAAACATCAATCAACGGCTCAATAATCCCTTTCGGGAAAAGGACATCGCTATTGACTACTAAGTGAGCGTCAAAACCAGCTTCCATAATCTCCCGTATCGCACAATTATGCCCTGCCCCGTAGCCCGGATTGTGTGCCAAATGACGATAACGTAGGTTTAGCGATTTTAACAAAGGAGAATTTGCTATGATTTCTTTATAATCAATTGCTATCGGAGAATTGTCTACAATCCAAATGTCAATGATTTTGTTGACAGCCAAACTCTCAAGGCATTGACATAGTTCGGCACTATCCGTATTATAAACTACGATTGATGCCGAAATTTTCATTACCTAAGTTATTTAATAGTTAATCGCAAAAGAAATTATTCACCACTTTTTTCTGTGATTATATATTGTTTCACCTCTTTGAAGAGTTTTGTGGCAAATACAAAATCGTTGAGAGCTTCGTTGTCGGTTTTGAAAATCTCTTCTTTATCGCCAATCCATTCGCAATGCCCCTTGTTGATGAACACAATGTTCTCTCCAATACCCAATACGGAGTTCATATCATGGGTATTGATGATTGTGGTCATATTATACTCTTCAGTAATGTCGTGAAGGAGCTCATCGATGAGAATTGATGTGCGAGGGTCAAGTCCGGAGTTAGGCTCATCACAGAAAAGATATTTGGGATTGAGAGCAATAGCACGAGCGATAGCTACACGTTTTTGCATACCTCCCGAAATTTCCGACGGATATTTAGCATCTGCACCCTTGAGGTTGACACGCTCAAGACAGAACATGGCACGATCGCGCATTTCCCCCTTGCTCATCTTTGTAAACATTGATAGAGGAAACATAACATTACCAAGCACTGTTTCTGAATCGAAAAGAGCCGAACCTTGAAACAACATTCCAATCTCTTTGCGGATATTATGTATTTCGCTTCCACCCATTTTCATTACATCGCGACCATCGTAAAGAATCTCACCGGATTCCGGGCGAATAAGTCCTACAATCGACTTCATTAACACTGTTTTACCAGAACCGCTCTGCCCAATAATAAGGTTGGTCTTGCCGGAATGAAATGTGGCAGATATATCAAATAGTATCTGCTTGTCGTCAAATGTCTTATTGATATTTTTTACCTCAATCATTGCAACAACAGTTTGGTTAACAATACGTCAAATAATAGAATTAGGATTGAGCTTGTCACCACGGCATTGGTACTTGCTTTGCCTACTTCGAGTGCACCTCCCTTAACGTGGTAGCCGAAAAATGCTGCCACCGACGCAATTATATATGCAAAGAAGAATGATTTAATAATGCCGTACCACACATACCATTCGTTGAAAAATGCCTGCAATCCGTAGGTGAATTTCGAAAGTGAAATAATGTCGGTGAAATAAGCCACGGCAATACCTCCAAGCATCGCTGTTCCCATACAGAACGCTACCAACACGGGAATAAATAGAACGAAAGCTACAACTTTGGGGAGCACGAGATGGCAAGCCGAGTTGACTCCCATTATCTCTAATGCATCTATTTGCTCTGTGACTCTCATTGTCCCTATCTCCGACGCTATATTCGACCCAACTTTCCCGGCGAGGATTAAACATAGAATTGAGTTGGAGAATTCCAGTAACACTATATCGCGAGTTGCCAACCCTACTGAATAGGCTGGAATAAGCGGTGATGATGTGTTTAGCTCCATTTGAATAGCAATAACAGCACCAATGAATATTGACACTATTACAACCAATGGTATTGAGTCAACTCCGAGTTTTGAAATCTCAGCAATCGTTCGTTTGAAAAACAATCTCCATTTGTTGGGCATTGAAAATACTTTACGCATGAAAACGCAGTATCGCCCAAACATTGCTATTGAATTGGTTAATGCCATGAGTCTTTTAAATTTCAATTAAAATTACTGATGCCCTTATTGTTGCAATATTGGCTATTATGTGACAATCAGCATCGAATTTCATTTTACAAAGTTACAATTTTTTTCGATTTGTGTACTCTCCGAAGTATTCTTTAAGAGTTTTTTATCCATTATTGCAGAAAATCCACGAAAAAATGATTAATTTTGTGCCTAATAGGGTCTTAGTAGAGGCTTTACAAAATTCATGTTGTTTAATAATATTTTATCTTAAAAATATGTTGATTATCGGCATTGCAGGCGGTACAGGGTCAGGCAAAACAACCGTCGTAAACAAAATTATTGATAGCTTCCCCGCCGGGGAGGTTGCAGTGTTGCCTCAAGATAATTATTATAAAGATTCGAGCCATGTACCGGTAGAAGAACGCTCAAAAATTAATTTTGATGAGCCTGCTGCTATCGAATGGCCCCTTCTTGTCAAGCATTTGCAAGAACTTCGTGAAGGAAAAACTATCCAGATGCCTACTTACTCTTATTTGACATGTACACGTCAAGAAGAAACTATAACCGTTGAACCTCGCGATGTTGTAATCGTTGAAGGTATTTTGGTGTTGACCGACCCCATTCTGCGTGAAATGCTCGATGTGAAATGCTTCGTTGATGCCGACCCCGACGAACGTCTTATTCGTGTAATATCGCGCGATTGTGTTGAACGTGGACGTACTCCCATAATGGTTATTAATCGTTATCAAGAAGTGCTCAAACCGATGCACTGTCAGCATATCGAGCCATCAAAACGTTTTGCCGACCTTATAATCCCTCAAGGTGGCACTAATACTGTAGCAATCGGTCTTCTTACCGACTATATAGAAGGTCGCATCAAGCGTTCTTCAAAATAGTGTCAATAATATGCCGTTAAGCTATCCTTATAAACAGAATGAAGAGGACAAAGAAATCCCCGTTCTCACTATTATAGATGAGACCCTAACTCCCTTTGAGCAACTTCCTCCCGAAGAGCAGGAGGAAAAAGCCAATGATTCCCAATTATAAGCATCTTTACAAAATGGAAAGCAATAATCCACAAAGCAACGAACCGAATGTCATAGCCGTGGCATCTGATATAACAACACCACAAGAGATTATCGCTATTGATACAGCTGATGATACTAATTCAATGCCCGCCAATGGTGAACAATTATACTCTGATAAAAAAGTGTTGCGCACCGACAACTTGGTTAAAATCTACCGCCAACGCACGGTTGTGAATCATGTGTCGATTAATGTGACGCAAGGCGAAATCGTAGGACTTCTGGGCCCTAATGGTGCCGGAAAAACCACTACGTTCTACATGACCGTAGGTTTGGTACGACCCAACGAAGGACAAATTTTCCTTGACGACCTGAATATTACAAAATTCCCGGTCTATAAACGTGCTCAACATGGTATTGGGTATCTTGCACAAGAACCCTCAGTATTTAGAAAACTTTCAGTTGAGGACAATATTCGCTCAGTCCTCGAAATGACCTCGTTGACCAAAGAACAGCAAAAGGACAAATTAGAAAGTCTTATCGCGGAATTTAACCTTGAGAAAGTTCGTAAAAACCTTGGCGACCAACTATCCGGTGGCGAACGCCGACGCACCGAGATTGCTCGATGCCTTGCCATCAATCCACGTTTTATCATGCTCGATGAACCGTTTGCAGGTGTCGACCCCATCGCTGTTGAGGACATTCAGTCGGTTGTCTACAAGCTAAAAGAAAAGAATATCGGAATACTTATCACCGACCATAATGCCCCCGAAACGCTTTCTATTACCGACCGTGCCTACTTGCTTTTTGAAGGAAAAATTCTTTTCCAAGGCACATCGGAAGAATTGGCAGAGAATCCTGTAGTACGTGAAAAATACCTTGGCCGAGGCTTCGTATTCCACCGCAAAAAATTCAACTAAGTCTGTTCCCCATATAAAACGAGAGGCAATATCGTTATATTGATCTGACCCCAAAAAGTTGGACAGGTTAATAAAAAGAATTTTACTGGTAAAGA
>CAYWXG010000050.1:0-19856 GCA_964462445.1 uncultured Barnesiella sp.
ATCAGCGTCCGAGCTATGCTATTTTGACGCATTCAAGTTTTAGCGGACAGTAATAGATTTTTATTAAGTGGTATTTGTTGAGTGGTGTATTATTTTGGCGCATTGTTGGTGTGTCGAGGTCGTAATTTTGTGTTGTAGTTCGGTTGCGAGGGGGGTGTGGCCGGTTATGAGAGATCTTTGACGTTTTGGATATAATAAAAATAGCGAGAACGGGTTGGTTCTCGCTATTTATGGTGGAAGTGTATATAGGGATTATATTGATAGTCGACGAAGTGTTTCGAGGAGGTTGCGGTTGATTGGTTTGTCTTTTTTGATTGCTCGGGTGAATGGTACGTAAACGATTTCGTCGTTTTTGATACCAATCATTACGTTTCGTTGGTCGTCCATTAGGGCGTCGATTGCTGCGGCTCCCATTCGAGAGGCGAGGATTCGGTCGACGGCAGTAGGGGAACCACCGCGTTGTAGGTGTCCGAGTATTGAAACACGAACGTCGTAGCCGGGGTATTCGTTTTTAACGCGTTCGGCGAGTCCCATTGCTCCGCCTGTTACGGGGCTTTCGGCAACGAGTACGATTGATGAGTTTTTGCTTTTTCGGAATCCGTTTTGGATTAGTTCGGCTAATTGGTCGACTTCGGTAGATATTTCCGGGATAATTGCTGCTTCAGCTCCTGCGGCGATAGCTCCGTTGAGTGCGAGGAATCCGGCGTCGCGTCCCATTACTTCGATGAAGAATAGACGTTCGTGGGAAGTTGCGGTGTCGCGGATTTTGTCGACGCAGTCCATGATTGTATTTAGAGCGGTGTCGTAACCGATAGTGGAGTCGGTGCCGAAGAGGTCGTTGTCGATAGTTCCGGGGAGTCCGATTATTGGGAAGTTGAATTCGTTGGCGAATATACGAGCACCGGTGAGTGAGCCGTCACCACCGATAACTACGAGAGCGTCGATTTCGTGGCTGCGCATTACGTCGTAGGCGAGTTTTCGACCTTCGGGGGTTTGAAATTCTTTGCAACGGGCTGTTTTGAGGATTGTTCCGCCCATTTGTATGATGTTGGATACGTTTTGTGTGTGGAAGTCGACGATTTCATTTGTGATGAGACCACGATACCCACGATATATGCCTTTTACTTTGAGTCCGCTGAATATAGCAGAACGAGTGACGGCGCGAATTGCGGCGTTCATGCCGGGGGCGTCGCCTCCGGAGGTTAGAATGCCTATAGTTTTGATTTCAGCCATAATATGATGGATGTTTGATGTTGATTTTTGTAGTATGTTACAAAGTTAATAATTTTTTTTGTGAGTCAAAAAAATTATTCTTCGGAGATAGAGTAGTTGAGAAATTCGATTAGAGGTGCAATTTTGCTGAATTTTTCGGCAATTATTTCGGGCCAATCGGGTTTGAGGAATTGTTGTCGGGGGATATGGGCGAAGCGAGCGAAGTCTTTAAGTCGGATATAGTGGGCGAGAGGGTGGTTTCGGTCGTATCCTTTAGGGACGGTTTTAAGTGATTCTCCGCACCAATTTGGGAATGTGGAAATGAGGTCGGGGGAGTCTACTATATTTTCAAATTCTTCGATGTTGTCGACGATTGCGCGTCGGATTTTGCGGAGCATTGAGCTATCGGGACACCACAGGCCTCCGTATATTCCGGATTGAGGGGTGTTGTCCATGTGTAGGTAGAGAGCGGCTCGGTGAGTTGCTTTTCCGTAGGGGCTGAATGCGGCGCCGAAATGTGTTTTGAAGGGGGATTTGTCGGGAGAGAATCGAATGTCGCGATAGATGCGGTAGGCTGTGGTTTTTGCGGAAAGATGGGATAGTCGGGAGTCCCAAGTTGACATGTAGCCGATTAGTCGGTCGATGTCGTTTTCCCAAAGTTGTCGCAGCTCGAGGTATTGAGATTTATTGTCGGCGAACCATTGTCGGTTGTTGTTGGCAGCCAATTGTTTAAGGAAATCGAAAAGGCGGGGTATGTAGTAGTCGGTTTTCATTTTATTTCTTCCCAGTCGGCATCGGAAATTTGTGGCTCGACGGGTGTTGATTGAGAGGGGTTATTGCTGTCGGTGTTTTGCGCGGGGTTGTTGTCGGTGATTTCTTCGAAGTTGACGTATTCTCCCACGTCTTTGTTGATTTTTTTTCGAGGTTGGGAGGTGTTGTCGTTGTGATGGTTGCTTTGTGCTTGGTGATGTTGCTGTTGTTGACGTTGTTGTTGCTGCTCGTACATTTTATTCATTGTGCTACGCATTTTGCGTTTTGCAAGGAATAATAGTAGACGAGGTAGTATCGCCGGAATGACGACGAATATAATGAATAGAATAATGAGAAATTCCATTATAATATTATAGTATAATATAGATTAAGTTGTAGTGATTTTAACTATGCGTTGGAGGGCAGAAATGGCGATGTAAAGGAGGATAGTTGTGGCAAGTCCTGCGAGTCCGAGAGTTGCGATGAATATTATAGTTGCTAAAACGATGAAGTAGCGGAGAAAGTTTTCGCGCAAAGCGAACGATGACATTTTTAGGGAGAACATGGGTAGGTTGCAAACCATAAGAAGTCCCATTGCTATAATTAATGCGATGGTGATGCCTAAAGTAGGGTGAAATTTGCCTTGCATCATAGCAGCGACGAATCCAATCCAGAAGATGGCGTTGGCGGGAATCGGCATACCTTTGAAGGTGACTGATTGCTCGGTGTCGACGTTGAATTTGGCGAGTCGCAATGCTCCCATAAGGGGTATAAATAATGCTATGTAGCTATAAGTGTCGGCTTTGGCAAGGAGAAGTACATTCATTAGTAGGAGTCCGGGAGCGACTCCGAAACTGACTAAGTCGGAAAGAGAATCGAGTTCTTTGCCGATATTTGATTTTGCATTCAGAAGTCGGGCGGCGGCTCCATCGCAGAAATCGAAGATAGCGGCGGCTCCCATCATGATAGCAGCCCATTCCCAACCTAATAAACCTGCGGTAGATTCAGTAGGTTGAAAAGCGAAAATAATAGCGATGCAACCTGAAAGGAGGTTGAGAAGAGTGATGGTGTTGGGCACCATATTCAAAATGTAACGTATCATGATTGTTTTTCGGGATGTAGGCGTCCAACGAGAGTTAGTCCGCCAAGGGTTTTATCGCCAATGTTAACAAAAATCTCAGTGCCGAGTGGTAGGTAAAGGTCGACGCGAGAACCGAATTTAATGAAGCCCATGTGATCTTCGATATTTGCGTCGTCGCCGGGTTCGGCATAAGTTACAACACGGCGAGCCATAGCTCCGGCAACTTGTCTCATCAAAATGCGTTGACCGTTGGGTGTCTCGATGACAACGGTGGAGCGTTCGTTTTCAGTGCTTGATTTAGGTAGGTATGCTGCCATGAATCGTCCGTTGTGATGTTTAGTAAAAATAACTTTACCATCTACGGGGAACCAATTGGCGTGGACGTTGAACACGCTCATAAAAACTGAAAGTTGAATGACGCGTTGGTGAAGGAACTCGTCTTCGAAAGTTTCTTCGAGTGCAACGACTTTGCCATCGGCGGATGCAACGACTGCGTTAGTAGTGTCGCCACGGAAATGACGCTTAGGAGAACGGAAGAAGTTGAGTACCAAAAGAAACAGCACGCCCGATACGGCAGTGATGGCAATCGGTAGGGCTATAATGTTGCTAAGAGTTAGCCATAAGGGAACGTTTATAATGATTAGAGCTAAAGCTAAAATCACTAAAATATTATTTCCTTCGCTATGAATTTTTACTCTCATATTTACAATTAGTCTTGAGGTTAAAGATGATTCAAAAAAGGCAAATGTGATTTGAAAATAGATTAGTCAAAAATCATGCCAATATAAGAAATTGGAATCCCATTTTTCCGCTAATCAAAATAATTAAGATAACTAACGATGAGCGAAAGATTCCATAAATCTTACAAATGTAATTCTTTTTTTTAAAATGTAAGTTAAATTATGGGCAGAATTGTGTTTTTATTTTCAAGTAAAAGTTGTAATGGGGTATATTGTTGAGATTTAACACTTTTAGTTGGAGTAAAAAGTTGCATGGTTAAAAAAATATAATTATCTTTGTGGCGGATTATAGATTGCGTAAATATATCTGAATCGCAAAGCGCATACTTATTGCCGGAAAGATAGAGAAATTATTACATAAGGATTAATATTTACTTACATTTCTAAATTAAAAAGATGAAAAAAATCTACAATTGGTTGATAGGAGCCGCTGTGACCATGACAGCGTTTTCATCAACAGCGGGGACATTTGTCGGTGATCGTACTGACTTCCGCGACGAGACAATCTATTTCGCCATGACGACTCGTTTCTATGATGGCGATTCCAAAAACAATGTATGTACTTGGGACAAGCAAGAGCAGCAAATCGCAGACAAGGACCCGGCTTGGCGCGGTGACTTTGCCGGTCTTATTAAGAAACTCGACTACATCAAAGCTCTTGGTTTTACCGCAATCTGGATTACCCCTGTTGTTCAAAACGCATCGGGTATAGACTATCACGGATACCATGCAATGGACCTTTCAAAGGTTGATCTTCGTTATGAGAGCCGCACTGAATGGGGCTGCGAAGAGGATGTTGACTTCCAAGATCTTATCGATGCAGCGCATGCTAAAGGGATGAAAATCGTGCTTGACGTGGTGTTGCAACATACCGGAAACTTCGGAGAAGTAAATCTTAATCCGCTCTTTACCCGTAATCAGAATATTCGCAATCAAGCCAGCATAGAGGCTTGTATGATGCCTGATAACGAGCGACTTGGCGGTGCAAGCTATTGGGAACTTGATCCTAATACAGAGCAATATCCTGCACGCTTCAAGTATTTCAAAAATCCTCAATACGATACCAACAACTACTACCATCACTATGGTAATGGTTGGAACTGGGACTTGCCCAGCCGCTGGTGGGGTCAGATAGCAGGGGACTGTGTTGACCTCAATACAGAGAATGATGCAGTGGCAGAATATGTGGTGGATTGCTATGGAACCTTTATCGAAATGGGTGTTGACGCATTCCGTATCGATACATCTGGTCACATCGCACCGCTTACCTTCAACGAGCAGTTCATTCCTAAATTCCATGAAATCGCCAACCGTCCGGAGGTGAAAGCAAAGCGTTTGAACGGTATTGATTTCTATATGTTTGGAGAGGTGTGTCAGCGTTTCCAAGGTTCGGTAGTATATCGAGATCAGCCCAACCTTTCAAGTTACTTCTATACGTGGAAATCGGATGCCTCGCTTCACTCGGAATACAATCAGACAAGTAGCCTTGATTGGTGGAAAACGCAAAGTCTTTCGGAGGGTCACGACAGCCCGGTAGGACCCATGGCAGTGTGCGAGAAAGATACACAGGATAAATCTCGTTCGAACAATGTTTGGATGCAAAATGGAGCTTGGCATGAGCCGGACTATTCACAAGCATCAGGATTTAATGTAATTGACTTCCCTGTACACTATAGCTTCAGCAGCGTAGGTAGCGTAATGGGTCTTTTCGGGCAAGATAACTATTATAATGATGCATCATTTAACGTAGTATATGTAGACTCGCATGACTATAGCCCCGGTCCTAACGATGGTGTACGTTTTAATGGCGGTACATCACAATGGGCGGAAAACCTTTCATGGATGTTTACATTCCGTGGTATCCCCTGTATCTATTATGGTTCGGAAGTAGAATTCATGGCCGGAGCTAAGATTGACGACGGTATGCAAACCAAACTCAGCCAAACCGGTCGTGCATACTTTGGTCACTATCTTGAAGGAGATGTAACTGCAACCGACTTTGCACAATATACAGCAAGCGGTCAAGTAGCACAAACCCTTAACGGCGACCTCGCACACCATATCCAACAGTTGAACAAAATCCGTGCAGCAGTACCGGCACTTCGTAAAGGTCAGTACACATTTGATGACTGCTCTGCAAACGGAGGATGGGCATTTAAGCGTGCCTACAAAGACAGCTATGCACTCGTAGCTGTGAATGGTGGTGCAACATTCTCAAATGTACCGGCAGGAACATATGTTGATATCGTAACAGGTCAAACATACACCGGCGGTGGTTCAATCACAGTAAGTGCACCTACTAATCAAGGTCAGCTTCGCGTTCTTGTAAAAGGATGGACCGGTGGCAAGGTGGTGGAAGATGGTAAATTTATCTATTCTTCAAGTTCGGTAAGCAAGGGTGGTAACCCATCAGCAACCGACTCCGGAGCAACATTCTTCTATACAAAGGATGATGCGGTTGATGAAAGTGTAGGTATGACATTCAGCCCCAATGGAGGTAGCTTCAAGACCGAAACGCTTACAGTGACAGCAACATTGACAGCCGGTGCAACATCGGGTACATTCAAAGTTGGAACCGGAACTCAGCAAACTATCGTAGCCGGAGAAACTAAGACTTTCACAATCGGTGCAGATATGGCTTATGATGACAAAGTGACTGTAAGCTGGACAGCAACAGGCAAAGAGGGTGATGCAAGTGGAACTGTTACATATAAGAAGGTAGACCCCAATGCAGTAATCACTATCTATTGTAAGGCATCTTCAGCCCCTAATTTGTATGCATGGACATCAACTAATTCATCGCTTAACGGTGCATGGCCCGGCACAGCAATGTCGCAGACAACAGTAGTAAACGGACAATCATACTACTTCACTGACTTCCCCGGCGAAGAAAGTATCAACATCATCTTCAACAATGGAAGCAGTCAGACAGCCGACATAGAAGGAATCACAGAAAGTACATACTTCGAATATGACGGAGGGTCGTCATACTCAATTATTGATGTAGATCCTCAGCCATCGGCACCTGTAGTAACAGCTAATCCAGCCAGTGGCAAGACATTTACAGAAAGCATTACAGTAACGCTTACAGTTAATCCTTCAACAACAATCTACTACACTGTAGATGGCACAACCCCGTCAAAATCATCATCAGTATACAGCAGTGCATTAACATTTACAGAAACTACAACATTGAAAACATATGTAGAAGATGAGAATGGAAGCAATGTTCAGACATTCAAGTATACTAAGTCAAGCACAGATGTAGATCCCGACGCAGTTGTTATCGAAGGAGATTACAATATCGCTTACAGCGGTAGCCACACCCACGTACACTATTGGGGCGGCACATCAGCCTCAGCATGGCCCGGCACAGCATTTGTATCGGCACAAGGCTCAGATGGCAACACATATAAAGTTGCAAAAGTAGCAGATGGGACAACCGGTATAGTGTTCAATACAAGTGGTAGCACGCAAACAGGAGACCTTACATACTCAGGCTCATACATCATGAACGATAGTGGAGCAACAAGTACTAAGGTAGTGTTCAATGGTTCATCAGATGATGACGATGGTGATGTTGTGGTTACAACAAACAAATGGTATATTTACTTCGATGACTCAAGCTCAAATTGGGGTACAGTAAGTTGCTATGTATATGGTTCAAATGAATGTCATGAAATCACCGGTAGCTGGCCCGGCAAGGCAATGACCAAGAATGGCAACTACTATGAAATCGTGATTGAAACAAATGGAGCTCTCAATGAGTGCAATGTAATCTTCAACAATAATGGTGGCGGCCAACAGACCGGTGACAATGTTAAGATTCGCAACTATGGTGTTTACAATGCACAAGGAGATACCGGATTGAGTGGAGTTACCGACATCATGTTTAACGAAGATGTTGAGCCTATTTACTTCAATCTTCAAGGTGTGCGTGTAGAAGCACCTTTGGCTCCCGGCATCTACATTGTTAAGAAAGGGAACAAAGTAAGCAAAACTATTATCCGATAAGGATTAAAGCCTCGAATAAGAGATGGGATCGTATCGAAAGATGCGGTCCCATTTTTTGTTGATGTGAAATGTTTTAAAGAGAAGTATTAACCACGATCGGCGGTGCGGTAGGCGGAAGGAGGCATGCCCATTATTTTAGAGAATAGACGAGAGAAATAGTAGGAATCGTCAAATCCGAGTTTGGCGGCAATCTGGTTGATATTCATATCGGTGGAGTCGAGGAGATTGCAAGCGGTCTGCATTTTAAGGAGGTTGAAATAGGCGATAGGCGCGTGTCCGATAGCGCGTTTGAAAATAGCCGAGAAGTGCCCCGGTGTGTATCCTGCAAAATCAGCTAATTGCTCTAAAGAGATGTGTCTTTCAATATTTTCCTGCATGAATTTAATTGCAGACTTACAAGCGACTTCATTAGGAGAAGAAGAAGATTGGGAAGAAGCTGCCGCTAATCGGAATTGACGCACGTAGCGAAGTGAACCGAGAAAATAGTGAAATAGAGAAAGCGCATAATGCAGATTCTCAATACTGAAGCCGGCTTTAAGGGTAAAGAAAATCTCTTCAAAAAGAGCGATTCTATCGGCAATACGTGAGTTGATGGTCGTTGTAATTTGATGCGGAATGTTCAGCCCGTCGGCATATTGATGAGCTAAATTGCCGTTGAAATGTATCCAATATATGGTCCAAGGAGATGCGTCGTTTGAACCGTATGCATGAGGGAGATTGGGAGGTAGTATAAAAAATTGACCGTTTGAGATTTCGAAGCGAGAGCCGGCTAAACGATACCACCCGCAACCTTCAACACAATATATAAGAATGAATTGTCCTGGGGGAGATAAACGTTCGCGGAAATGGTGTCGAGCAGAAGGATAGTAACCGATGTCGGTGATATGGAGAGCGGCTCCAAGCGTGTCGTGCTCGAGCATATCTATTATTATTTTAGGGATAACGATGGACCGTTGTCCACGAAAGCCTTCTTTGATGCGAATCATGGCTCGTTGGGGTTTAGGTTTATTTGCATCTACAAATATACTAACAAATGAGCGAAAATATGAAGCTTGTTCCAATGTTTTTACAGCGAGTGAAAGTATATTGGAGGTTTTTCGTCAAATATAAAAAGAAAAGATGATTTTTAGCGGGTAAAAAAAGGAAAAGGTTTAAAATTGTCGATAAAAAAGGATGTTAATTGGTATAGGATAAAAAAAAATTGTAACTTTGCAGAAGTTGATTAAAATTGTCTCGTAGGCAGCGATGCCGAGACGTGATTAAACGAAATTGCATACCATTTCTCAGTTATTAATATTAAACAGTTTCACAGATACGAAACTATGACACTCAGCTCGTTAACCGCCATTTCACCAATCGATGGCCGCTATCGCTCTAAAACCGAAGCCCTCGACAAATATTTTTCAGAATATGCCTTGATACGCTATCGTGTGCGTGTTGAGATAGAGTATTTCATCGCGCTATGTCGCTTGCCGTTGGCGGCGTTGTCGACAGTAGATAGTGCGCTCTATCCTCAACTACGTGCTATTTATGAGAACTTCACGGAAGAAGATGCTCAGCGAATCAAAGACATAGAGTCAGTAACCAATCATGATGTAAAGGCAGTAGAATATTTTATAAAGGAACAGTTTGACCGCCTTGGCCTTGAATCATATAAAGAATTTATCCACTTCGGGTTGACATCTCAGGATATAAACAACACATCGGTGCCGATGTCGATAAAAGAAGCAATCAACGATGTGTATCGCCCGATGTTGATGGAGCTAATCGAGAAATTAGATGAGCTCGCCGATGAATGGGGTGAAATTCCAATGTTGGCAAAGACACATGGTCAGCCGGCATCACCCACTCGCTTAGGAAAGGAAATCCGTGTGTTCAGTTATCGCTTGCGTTGCCAGCTTGATGCATTAGACAACGTTAAGATTAGTGGTAAATTCGGAGGCGCAACCGGCAACTTCAATGCTCATCTTGCGGCATATCCCGGAATTAATTGGCAGGCATTTGCAATCTCATTCTTGCGCGATAATTTAGGGATAGAGCGCGAGCAATTTACGACACAAATCTCGAATTACGACAATATGGCAGCACTTTTTGATGCTATGCGTCGTATTAATACAATTATATTGGACCTTGACCGCGATATGTGGATGTATATCTCGATGGAATATTTCAAGCAGCGCATCAAGGCAGGAGAAGTAGGGTCGTCGGCGATGCCCCACAAGGTAAACCCCATAGACTTTGAAAATTCGGAAGGTAATCTTGGAATTGCCGATGCAGTATTGTCGCATTTGGCATCAAAACTTCCGGTATCACGATTGCAACGCGACTTGACCGACTCAACAGTATTGCGCAATGTCGGAGTGCCCATGGGTCATATGCTTATAGCATTAGCAAGTACACTCAAGGGATTGAATAAGTTAATTCTTAACCGCGAAGCAATAGATAAAGACTTATCTGCGATGTGGAATGTGGTAGCCGAGGGTATTCAAACAATCTTGCGCCGAGAAGGATATCCCAAACCCTATGAAACGTTGAAGGAACTTACTCGAGTTAATTCTGTAGTGACAGAGGAAAGTATAGCTAAATTTATTGAAACCCTAAACGTCAGCGATGAAGTAAAAGCAGAGTTGCTAAGATTGTCGCCATCGACCTACGTAGGGTATTAATATTACAGTAATTGAACATTTGGTTGTTCAAAATTGTTGAATTTAAGCAATTATAGTAAAAGGTAAATATTAAACAAACCCAAAATTAGAGAATAATAAAGAAGACTAATATCCCTAAGAAAGAAAACAGTATTACTTTATTTTAATTCTTTATTGCCGCGAGGCATAGCGAAATTATTAAACAACAGAAAAGCAAAATTAGAGTTATGGACACAAATGAGAAAAGACCACGAAGACCAAGAATCGGAGAGATTAAAGGGACTGTAGAAGGTCCGGTTGGGGAAAATTCGAATTACGAGAAGGTAGAATATACCCCGGGAGGAAACCAAGAAAATCAAGGAGGGGGAGAGCGCGAGTATCAGCCTCGCAATTCCTACTATAATAATCGCCAAGGAGGGTATAATAACCGTCAAGGTGGATATAATAATTATAATCGCCAAGGAGGGTATAATAACCGTCAAGGGGGGTACAATAATGACTATAACCGCCAGGGAGGGTATAATAATTATCGTCCACGTCCGAATTTTGCAACTGATGCATCATCAACTGCAGCTGAAGGTAGCGTAGCGACATCACAAGCTGCAAGTGAGGATTTTACTCCACAGACTCATCAAGAGGGAGAATATCAAAATCGTCAATATAATAACTATCGTCAGGGAGGTTACAACAACCGTCAGGGCGGCTACAACAGAGGCTACAATAATCGCCAAGGTGGATATAATAATCGTCAAGGCGGTTATAACAATAATGGTTACAATAATCGCCAAGGTGGATATAATAATCGTCAAGGCGGTTATAACAACAATGGTTACAATAATCGCCAAGGCGGATATAATAATCGTCAAGGCGGTTACAACAATAATGGCTATAATAATAACCGTCAGGGTGGCTATAATAGCAATAATCAAGGCGGATATAACAATGGCTATAATAATCGCCAAGGCGGCTACAATAACAACAATCGTCGAGGCAATATGCCCCGTCAAGGTAAGAGCTTTACTCCGCGTCCCAAGCGCATAGAGTATGAAATGCCTATTCCCGATCCAAATGAACAAATACGTTTGAACAAATTTATGGCAAATGCAGGAATTTGTTCACGTCGTGAAGCAGATGAGTTTATCACACAAGGTTTGGTTAAAGTGAATGGTGTTGTGGTAACCGAATTGGGTACCAAGATATCACATTCGGATACCGTAGAGTATGATGAAAAGGTAGTAACATTGGAAAACAAGTGTTATATCTTGCTCAATAAGCCGAAAGATTGCGTAACGACGAGCGACGACCCGAATGGACGCCTCACTGTGCTCGATTTGGTGAAAGGAGCATGCGATGAGCGTATATACCCGGTAGGGCGTTTGGACCGCAATACAACCGGAGTGTTGTTGCTTACAAACGATGGAGACCTTGCGTCGAAATTGACCCATCCCAAATATGTAAAGAAGAAAATCTATCATGTTTGGTGTGATAAAGATATTGCGGAAGAAGATATGCAACGAATCGCAGATGGAATAGAGCTTGAAGATGGCCCCATCCATGCAGATGCAATATCTTATGCAACAGAAACCGACCGCAATCAAGCCGGAATTGAAATCCACTCAGGTCGCAATCGTATCGTTCGTCGTATATTCGAGTCGTTGGGCTACCATGTGACAAAGCTTGACCGCGTATATTTCGCCGGATTGACAAAGAAAAATCTACCTCGAGGGCGTTGGCGTTATCTCACCCAGGAAGAGGTCAATTATCTTAAAATGGGCTCGTTTGAATAAATTGAGTGTCCACATAGACACGCTGATAAAAAAGTAAAACTGCAATGAAAAGAACAAAAATAGTAGATCTCTTTGATGCCTCGATGATAGGCCGGGAGGTAAGTGTCAAAGGTTGGGTAAGAACTCGCCGAGGCAATAAGCATGTGCAATTCGTAGCACTCAATGATGGCTCAACCATTCGTAATATCCAAATCGTGTTTGATTTGGCTAAATTTGATGAGGAACAGCTTAAGGCAGTATCTACCGGTTCGGCAATCCATGTTGTCGGAACGTTGGTAGAATCAATGGGAAAGGGTCAGACTTGCGAAATTCAAGCCGACAGCATTGAGATTTATGGGGTAGCCGACCCCGAAAAATATCCTTTGCAGAAAAAAGGTCACACATTGGAATTCTTGCGTGAGATTGCGCATTTGCGTCCTCGTACAAATACATTTGGCGCAGTGTTGCGTATACGTTCGGCTATGGCGTTTGCAATCCATAAATTCTTCCAAGAAAGAGGCTTTTTCTATCTTCACACGCCGCTCATCACAGCGAGTGACTGCGAGGGTGCAGGTGCAATGTTCCAAGTGACAACGCTCGATGTTGAAAATCCTCCGCGCAATGAGGAAGGGAAGGTTGATTACACTCAAGATTTCTTTGGAAAAACAACAGCGTTGACAGTATCGGGTCAGCTTGAGGGAGAACTCGGAGCTACGGCACTCGGTGCAATATATACATTTGGTCCGACATTCCGTGCCGAAAATTCAAATACTCCTCGTCACCTCGCAGAATTCTGGATGATAGAACCGGAAGTGGCGTTCTACGACATTGCCGACAATATGCAACTCGCAGAGGACTTCATTAAATATTGTATCACCTATGCGCTTGATAATTGCCGCGATGATATAGAATTCCTCAATAAGATGTATGACAAGGACCTTGTTGCCCGCTTGGAAGGTGTACTTAAGAGTGATTTCGTGCGCTTGAGCTACACTGAAGGAGTGAAAATACTTGAAGAATCGGGCAAGAAGTTTGAGTTCCCGGTATATTGGGGTGCCGATTTGCAGAGCGAACATGAGCGTTATCTCGTAGAAGAGCATTTCAAACGTCCTGTAATCCTCACAGACTATCCCAAGGAAATCAAAGCTTTCTATATGAAGCAAAATGAAGATGGCAAGACCGTTCGTGCGATGGACGTTTTGTTCCCCAAGATTGGCGAGATAATCGGTGGTTCAGAGCGTGAAGAAAGCTACGAAAAGTTGATACAGCGTATCGAAGAGCTTGATATCCCGATGAAAGATATGTGGTGGTATCTTGATACACGCCGATTCGGCACAGTGCCACATTCGGGCTTTGGTCTTGGTTTTGAACGTCTAATGCTCTTCGTGACCGGTATGACCAATATTCGTGACGTGATACCTTTCCCGCGCACTCCGGGAAATGCTGAATTCTAATAACTTGGTAAAAGATTTTGAACTTAATATATTTATTATTCCAACGAAAGAAGATAGATTGGAGGTGGCATAATACAGATAGAAATATCCGAATATAAAAATTCAAATATGCTTAAAGCGACCGACAGAGCAAAATAAATTCGCATCAGATGAAAAATCAGGCGAAAAAGTTTTGCCGTGTCGAAAACTATGCGTAATTTTGCCCCGCAAAATGCATAATAAATTGAAAATAAATCAAAATCAACAATAAAACAAAATCACAAACATGATCATCGTACAAGTAAAAGAAGGTGAGAACATCGAAAAAGCTCTCAAAAAATTCAAACGTAAATTTGAAAAAACCGGTATCGTAAAAGAACTTCGCAGCCGTCAGGCTTTTGAGAAACCCTCAGTAGCCAACCGTAAGAAAATGATGAAGGCTGTATACGTTCAGAAGCTTCGTTCGGTAGAGGATTAATCACCTTCTCGATTACAAAGAAATAGGTGGGCAATTGCCACCAAACAAAAAGACACCGCGAAAGAAAAATGTCGCGGTGTCTTTTTGTATTATTAAGAAGTAAGTGGAGTGTCAGATATTAGTGCTATCAATGTTGCGATTGATGTCTTCATCGGATAAATTATAGTTGACGAGGTCGCCGGCAAAATATTTGTCGTAGGAAGCCATGTCGATAAGTCCATGTCCGGATAGGTTGAATAGAATAACTTTTTCTTCGCCGGTTTCGATGCATTTTTTTGCTTCGCGAATAGTAGCCGCGATGGCATGACATGATTCGGGCGCCGGAATAATCCCTTCAGCGCGAGCGAATAATGTGCCAGCCTCAAAAGTTTCGAGTTGAGGAATATCCATACCTTCCATCATTCCGTCTTTCAATAGTTGCGAAACAATTACACCGGCGCCATGGTAACGAAGCCCTCCGGCATGAATATTGGCAGGTGCGAATTTGTGCCCGAGAGTGAACATCGGAAGTAGCGGGGTATATCCGGCTTCGTCGCCAAAGTCGTATTGGAATTTTCCACGTGTTAATTTAGGGCAAGATGCCGGTTCGGCAGCGATATAGCGAGTTTTTTTGCCTTCAAGAATGGAGTGGCGCATAAAGGGGAAGACCAATCCTCCGAAATTAGAACCACCTCCAAAGCATGCTATAATGATGTCGGGATATTCACCTGCCATTTCCATTTGTTTTTCTGCTTCCAACCCAATAATAGTTTGGTGGAGAGTAACGTGGCTAAGAACTGAGCCGAGGGTGTATTTACAGTTTGGCGTAGTGCGAGCAAGTTCAATAGCTTCAGATATTGCCGTGCCAAGCGACCCTTGGTGATTGGGATTGGCGGTCAGAATATTTTTGCCGGCACGAGTCGACATCGATGGAGATGGGGTGACCTGAGCACCGAAAGTCTGCATGATGCTACGGCGATAGGGTTTTTGTTCATAGCTGATTTTAACCTGATACACAGCCGCTTCAAGTCCAAACAGACGAGCCGCATAGGCAAGTGACGCTCCCCATTGTCCGGCACCGGTTTCGGTTGTTACGTTAGTAACCCCTTCCTCTTTGCAGTAGTAGGCCTGTGGAATTGCTGAGTTTAGTTTGTGTGACCCCATAGGGCTAACGCTCTCATTTTTAAAATAAATGTGAGCCGGAGTGCCCAACGCTTTTTCCAGCCCGTAGGCTCTTACAAGAGGTGTAGAACGATAGTATTTATACATTTCCCTCACTTTGTCGGGAATGGGAATCCAAGTGTCAGTTTGGTTAAGTTCTTGACGCGAAAGTTCTTCTGCGAAGATTGGATAGAGGTCTTCCGGTTTTAGAGGCTCCTTAGTTGCGGGATTGAGCGGAGGCATAGGCTTGTTGACCATATCTGCTTGAATATTGTACCAAAAACGAGGAATTTCCGATTCCGGGAGAATAAATCTCTTCTGTTTTTCCATAACTGATATATGTTTTGTGATTATTTTTATTTAAAATGTTGCAAAAAGCAAGCAATATATTGGAAACTAATTGCAAATATACTGGAAATTTTGCAAAAACATAACAAAAAATGCCGTTAGAAAAGAATGTTTCTACGGCAAAATCATTGTCTATATTAATTAAGTATTTATTGTAAGCTCAAAATAAAGATTAATGTAGCCGTAAAAAATTACGCCAGCATCGCCATGATTGTATGTTTATACAGCTTTTCATTACTTTGGTTATTTATACAATGCAAAATTAGTATATATATTCGATATTGCAAAATAATTTGCATTTTTTTGAATTTATATGCAATTTTTATACTAAAAGACTTGTTAGGTGTCTTTATGGGGAATTTTGGTTACAATTCTCGGAGATTTAGCCATTGGAGTTTGCGTGGGTAGCGGAAATTTTGCATGAAAATTTGTGAATCTTTTCTTTGATTGCAATACTGAATACTCTTTTCTCCATCGAATAATTACCAACAATAGAGAGGTGAATAGGGAAATGATGGAGATAACACTAATTACAGTTTGAATTTTAATGTAATTTGATATATATACATGATGTATGTAATCATCATGGAATAGCCCCTGTTCCATAAAATTTATCCAATTACAATCAGCGACAATGCCGGCGACTGAAGTTATTGGAAGAAGTGACAAAACGATTTTTACGGGTAGCCAAATGTCTATTCCCCAAATAAATAGTAAAAACGAACAAATAAAAAATAATGTGGAACAAATTATGAAGGGGGATGTAAAATTATTTAAAGGGTTGCCTATGATTATGAGGGAAATCGCTATTATACAGTATAAGTAAAATAAAGAAAGAAGAGTCGCACCGCATTTTGTAGTCGTACGGGATTTGATTTTTGGGCAAAACCCGATGTAAAGAATAGAGACTACAATACTAATATCAAGAATAATATTGATTACGTTAATTTGGAATATCAAAGACATATTCCAATTGATTAAACTTAAGGTGTTGTTAATCAGCGCAGCGCATAGAAATATACAAAACGCAATGCCTATACGCTTTGTCTTATTGTAATCTATGGGAGTGTTCATATTGTGGCTGTGTCGCAGGTTGTTTAGTTGTTTAATGGTAGAAGGATATTAAGTTGACTTATCGCGAACTTCTCTAACAATAAGAAGGAGCTCGTCGCTGACCTCCGGTGGCAGTGGAATATGTCGCAACTGCAACGAACGTGCCCATCCGGCAATATCCTCAGGCAAAAGGGTTAGGAGTATGTCGCGAAATTGCTCAGTTTCTTCTTGAGTATAGTCGTCTCCTGATCGGTTGATGTAGGCATCGAGTTCCTCATCCTCATAATATATAATTTCAGTAGAGGCGGCTGTCGACAAAGAGTCTTTTTCGCAGGAGATATGCAACCCGCAACACACTTCATTCTCGTCAGACTCGCCGGCTTCATTCTCGTTGTTTGTCGACTCTTGCGTTGAGGTATTCTCTTTTCGCCGACCACCATTGTCGAGAACGTAGATGAGGGCTCCACCTACAATTAATATAGCTAATATGATACCGGCGGCAATCATAATGGTGTAGCGCTCGGTTGGTCGTTACAATTAGCGTTTAGGTCGTTGACGTTGTCAACGTTGTCGACGGACTCGGAGTCAGCATCTGCAATAATAAATCCTGCACTTACCAAGTCCTCCCAATAACCGGGATAAGATTTACTTACAACTTCGGCATTGCGAATGACGATGCCCGGAATGAAAACGGCAGTCGGAGCGAAAGCCATTGCCATGCGGTGGTCGTCGTAGGTGTCGATAACGGGACGCTCGAAAATGGGGTGACGTGCACCATTCCACACTAACTCCGAATTGTTGCGTATTTCTACAATTATACCATATTTATTCAATTCTACTCGCAGAGCTTCAAGTCTGTCGGTTTCCTTGACACGAAGCGATTGCAATCCTCGTAAATGGAATGGAATACCGAGCATGGCGGCTGTTACGGCAAGGGTTTGTGCGATATCAGGAGTGTCGACGAGGTCAACTTCAAATCGAGAGAATTGTTCCGGAGTTGGAGCTATTTCAAGCGCGTTGTCTTCCTCTTCCGATTCGCTTGTGACAACACCGAGCATTTCAAAAAGATTGCTGCAAGCGCTATCGCCTTGAAGTGATGGTAATTGCAATCCGGGGAGAGTAACAAATCCGGCAGTAAGGGCGGCTACTTCGTACCAATAAGAAGCTGCCGACCAATCCGGTTCAGCTTCGCATGTGCCCTCTGAGGAGTAGGTTTTAGGTGCTATGACAATTTCTTCGTGTGGATATTCGAAGGTTACATCGGCGCCACTGCGTCGCATTAGTTCTGCAGTCATGTCGATATACGGTTTCGATAATAAATCTCCATTGAGGTGAAGGGTCAGCCCCTCGGTCATTGTCGGGGCTATCATCATCAAAGCCGAGATGAATTGAGAACTTACAGAAGCATCGATGCTAAGGTGTCCGCCTTTGAGTTGTTGTCCGGAAATTTGCAATGGGAGAAAGCCTTCTTTGTTGAGGCATTTAATGTCGGCACCGAGAGCACGGAGAGAGTTAATAAGAATACCCATGGGGCGTTGACGCATACGTTCGCTGCCGTCGACAGTGGCATTAACTCCTTCACGAGAGCAAATATATGCCGTTACGAAACGAGTTGCCGTACCGGCAGCGCCAGTATTTATCTCAATATCTCCATTGGCATCGTTTATTGCGTAGAGAGCCGCAGTCAGCAAATTAGTATCATCGCAATCGGCAATCTTTGTAGGCAAAGTGGCTCCGGGAGTCAGAGCATTGATGATTAACATTCTATTGCTGATGCTTTTAGAAAGTGGCAGGTTGATAGTTGCCATCATCATCTCTTCCGGGGGATATATTCTGTAGTTCATTGTGTAGCCGTTGATTGTTAATAAGTTGAAGGGGCTTCGAGAAATTTACTTCTTTATTTTATCGAGAGCATCGCCAATGCGTTTGATTGCTTCTTGTAGAATGCAGCGTGGAGTAGCAATGTTCATTCGCATAAAACCGATACCTTCTTGACCAAACATAGCGCCGTCGTTGAGCGCAATCTTCGCATCTTTAACGAAGAAGTCAATTAATTGTTCGTGGGTGAAACCAAGACCACGGCAATCGAGCCAAACGAGGAAGGAAGCTTGCGGCTTATACACTTTCATTCGTCCGCCCGAAATTCGGTCGATCTCGTTGCAAGTAAAATCAATGTTATCTTGTATATATTCGAGAGCCTCGTTAAGCCAATCCTCACCATTATGGTATGCGGCGATAGCGCCGATAGTGGCAAGGCAGGTGGGAGAATTGAATTCGTTGAACTCCATCCAGCCATAGAAGCTTTCACGCATTGCTTTATCTTTGATAACGCACCAAGAACATACGAGCCCCGGGATGTTGAATGTTTTAGAGGGAGCACCGAGCATAATGCCGGTGCGGCGGGCATTCTCGTTGACCGATAAGTAGGGAATATGCGGTCGGTCCTGAAGCATTAAATCTCCATGAATTTCATCGGAAACTACAATCACCCCTTCGGCGGCGCATATGTCGGCCACTTGAGCAAGAGTTTCGTGGCTCCATTGTATACCAATTGGGTTGTGGGGGTTGCAAAGAATCATCATACGAGGATGCTCGCGACGCACGATTTCTTCAAGTCCGTCGAGGTCCATTTCGTAGGAATTCTCTGTGCGAATCAACGGGTTGTTGAGAGGAATGCAGTTGTTGCCTTCTACCAAGCGTTTGAATGGATGATATACCGGAGGTTGAATAACAATCTTATCACCGGCTTTGCAGAAATGGTTGATGACATATCCAATGCCTCTTACTATACCGGGGATAAATGATAGTTCTTCGGGAGAAGTAGCGAAGTTGTGGCGTCGCGATAACCAATCGGTGATAGTGGGGAAAAAATCATCGGGAACAGATGCATAGCCGTAAATGCGGTGGCTGAGGCGTTGTTGCAAAGCCTCGGTGATTTCGGGGCATACACAAAAGTCCATGTCGGCAATCCACAAAGGCAATAAATCATCGGCATCAAACCATTTGCTGAGTTCGCAATATTTAATAGCATCGCTATGCGAGCGGTCGATAAAAGAGTTGAAATTGTATTTTCCCATTATGGTAATGATTGTAAGTTGATGCAAAGTTACGATAAAATCAACTGAAAGCAATTTTATTGCAAAAAAATCGCAGAATTTGCAATTATCTTGTAATTAGACGGTTATTCGGGATGCTT
>CAYWXG010000051.1:0-18991 GCA_964462445.1 uncultured Barnesiella sp.
TTTAGTTTTCAACTTCCTTTTTTATTTTTTTCAAAATTATTTAGGACAATATTGAGTTAAAACACGTTAATTACTCAAAAGTTTATGCATAATCATACTATTATATATGTTTTAAATATTTTTAACTAAGCTGAGCGAAAATCGTGAAAGGTGTATAATTTTCCTCGCGCCGACCGAATTCGACAAATAAAGAATAGCGAATCAATCTTGAAGAGTAGACGCTCTTAGTTTAAGCGTAAAGACGAGTTTTGATGGTGTAGTTAGTATCATAACAATGGCGCTTGCTATCGCATCGGCAGAAAAATCTACGAAAGGAACGACCACTTCTATTATATTCGATATCGAATTTACATTTCGACTATCATTATTAATTTGCGTTTGATTAGCCTCAAATCTTATCAGCACCTGCTTTTCTGCTATACCGTTCAAACAACTCTCATCATCAGTCACAATGACATCAATCCCGCCCCAACGCCTCGAAGCCTGCGCTAATAGCTCATCCATTGACTCTGAGACCGATTCCGACTCTCTAACAAACAATGCCCCATATTTCTGCGCCAAAAGATTCCCTTCCCTATAATCGCTTCCCAAAAACGCCACTTTCAATCCACCTATCTGCTGAAATGCCACAAGCAAAGCTTCTGTAACACCTCTATTCTTTACCACAAGCGCTATTCGTTGCGATTGCACCGGAAGTGCCGGAACATTGCCCGACCCCATATAACTACGTTGTCGCGGCGACCTGTTCAGATTACCGCGACGATAATCCTCCATCTTCTTTTCAAGATAATTATCTGCCATCTATGGTTACAGTCCAAATGAAAGTGTTGTGTAATAGCGCATCGCTCCGTCTGCCCCATATGCAGGCATATATTGTAGTGTCACAAAACGTCCGCCGTCCCCAAACCAGCATGTCTGCATTCCGTTGGAAGGATAAGTAGTGCTTATTGGCGCGCCATAGGCTGCCACCAATCGTGCATAGGCATCATTATAACGTCCCGTATTGTAATAAGAAGTCGAATAAATAAATTCGCCTCGATTTAGTCCGCCTGCACCATAATAGAGCGTTGCATCCGGCCAATAGAGATTTAATTGATTTACATTGTTCAGATAAACAACATCTCGACCATACGAATAGACATTATACCCGCCGTTTAGCAAGAACGATAGTGAAAAATCTATCGACGAGCCTAATGAGATTCCAAGCACTGTCGTGAAAGTTGGGTAAATAGACCCCGGACGCCATCCTCTCGGGGGACGCGGAGGAGCCCATGGCGTTGAATAGTGCGGGCGATGAGGCGGAGGAGTATGATGGAGATTGTGGTGATGAGCCTCCGGGCGTCTATGCTCATGGTGGTGATTTCCGGGATTATTCCCGGGACGGCTCGAATGATTCGTCTGGTAGCCGGGACGATTACCCCCGTTATCATTCCCCGGGCGATTGTCGGGGCGATTATTATCCGGACGAGAGGTCGGACGATTGTTTTCATTGTTCCCCGGACGATTATTGCCGGAATTACCGCTACCGGGACGATTATTATTGTTATCGGGGCGCGATGGGGTTGTGTTGCGGCTCGAGGGTCTTGAATTATCACGACCTCCGGCACGCCCACCACCACGATTTCCACCGCGGTTGTTGCTTACCTGACTTTGCGACTGTCGGCGACCTTGCGCTTCTACTGTAGGGACTACCAAGACTCCGCAAATTGCAGCGATTGCCAATATTCGTAAAATTCGCTTCATTTTGCTTTACTTTTAGAGGTTTTTCTTTTCAGAATAACTAATCATTACCATGATAACTATCTTTTTGACCCCAACCACAACATAAAGTTTAACTCCACGATAATAAATAGTCCAAAATGGCCAATTTTATTTGAATTATTACCAATAATGACTAATCATTGAGGGCGTCTATTTCTTGCAATGCTTTAGCTAATTGGTCGGGACACGACGTTCCTTTTGCGCCACATTGAATACCGCCAAGACGATCTATCACTTGTTGCGGTGTCATCCCCGCAACCAAAGATGCGATTCCCTGCGTGTTTCCATGACAACCTCCATTAAACGATACTGAAGAGATTATGCCGTTGTTAATCTCGACTTCTATACCACGTGAACAGGTTCCCGATGTTTTATAATGATACTTCATAACTATTACTATTTAATTCAGTTGCAATTTTTCTATATTCAGTTAATTAGCACAAAGATACACACAAACTCCCGAATATTATAACTATTTTAATATTTTCTCAACGACTACAACATTCTCTTTTACCGGATTTATCCTATCCGACCTCCTTGCAACCGCCTCAAATCGTTTCCACTTCTCCTCCGCAGTAAGCTCCGTTGAGACTTGCTTGCAGAAAGCCCACAACTAATCTATTCGATTATATCAACGATTATTTCAAAGATATTTATTACTTTTGCGTTGTTATAGGATAAAGTGACAATTAGCACAGATGCCAAAAACAACCGACAATCATGGACATCAATAAAATACGTGAACAATTTCCTATCCTCAATCGCAAGATTAAGGGTAAGGATATGATATATCTCGACAATACTGCCACTTCTCAAACTCCGATGGCTGTTGTCGATGCCATAACCGACATGTACACTCAAACGAAAGCCAACGTGCATCGCGGAGTGTCAACAATATCTCAAGAAGCCACCGATATGCAAGAAGCTGCGCGCTGTCGAGTAGCTCAATGGATTAATGCTTCTTCTGAACAAGAAATAATTTTTACTCGTGGCACAACTGAAGCTATTAACCTCGTAGCTTCTTCTTTTGGCAATCTTTTGGAAAATGGCGATGAAATAATCCTTACCACAATGGAGCATCACGCCAATATTGTTCCTTGGCAGTTACTCGGACAACGAAAACGCATCATATTGCGTATTGTCCCTATCAATGAAGTCGGCGAACTCAACATCAATGCTTTTCATTCATTATTCAATGAGCGCACAAAATTAGTTGCCGTGTGCCATGTTTCCAATGTTCTCGGCACTGTCAATCCAATCAAAGAGATTATTGACTTTGCCCACAGCAATGGCGTTCCCGTTCTTGTTGATGGAGCTCAAGCCGTGCCACATATCAAAGTCGACGTCAGAGATTTAGATGCCGATTTTTATGCTTTCTCGGCCCATAAAATGTATGGACCAACCGGCATTGGTGTCCTTTACGGCAAAAAGCATTGGCTCGAAATGATGCCCCCCTATCAAGGTGGCGGTGAGATGATTGCAAATGTAAGTTTTGACAATACAACCTTTGCAGAACTTCCATTTAAATTTGAAGCCGGAACTCCCGACTTTGTCGGTATCGCCGCGTTTAATAAGGCCTTGGATTTTATAGATGAGATTGGCTACGACAACATCGCCGCTCACGAACATGCGCTACTGACCTACACCACTGAACGCATGATGAAGATTCCCGGAATGAAAATTTTCGGAACTTCAGAGAACAAATCTGCCGTTATTTCATTCTTAATCGGCAATGAACACCACTACGATATCGGCATGCTACTCGACACTCTGGGCATTGAAGTACGCACCGGACACCATTGCGCCCAGCCTTTAATGCGTTCTCTTGGCATTGAAGGCACAGTTAGAGCTTCATTTGCCATCTACAACACATTTGAAGAGGCCGACAAGTTTATTGCCGCCGTGGAAAGAGTTGCCGCAATGCTTAAATAATATTCCACAATGACGATAGCGCAATTTGAACAAGATATTACCACTTCACTATCAGCACTCGGGATAAGCATTGATGCTCATATCGGAGTGGCGATTAGTGGAGGGGCTGACTCTGTAGCTCTTCTCACTGCGCTATCGCGTACCGGACACAACATTACCGCATTACACTGCGACTTTTCGCTTCGTGGCGAAGAGAGCGACAACGACCGTCATTATTGCGAGACTCTTACCGACAAATTTGGAATTGCTCTACATCAAATAAAATTTGACACAAGAAATTCGCAAATGCAGGGAGAGTCAATAGAAATGACCTGCCGACGTCTACGCTATGAGTGGTTTGAACAACAAGCTAAACTCCTTTCACTCCACTATATCGCCCTTGGTCATCATTGCGAAGACTCTATTGAGACTATGTTGCTCAATTTGACCAGAGGCACCGGACCAAAAGGATTGTCGGGAATAGCAAATAAACGTGGCATCTATATTCGCCCTATGCTTCAACTCTCCCGTTGCGATATTGAGAATTATCTTAATTCTCTAAATATCAGTTGGCGCACCGATTCCACCAACCTTACCAACGATTATCGCCGTAACGCGCTTCGCAATCTGCTTATTCCTCAACTCTACGAAATAATACCTACAGCTCAAGCCGGGTTACTTCGCACCGCCGAAGCTATGAGCCATAGCTCCAAAATGCTCTCTACATATCTGAACTGGGGAGCAAAGAAATATTTTGTCGGCAACAAAATTAATCTTGACATGATGCGCCAAGAGGATATTGACCTCGAGGGCACACTATATATGCTAATACCCAAATGCCTTGGATGCGAAATAGAGATGGATGTCGTTCGACAAATTCTTGCCGAACCGGGCAATCGCGCTTCTCGCCTTTTCCCAACAAGCGATGGCCGACAATTAGAGTTATATGCCGGTCAACTTGAACTATTTACCGCAGAGGACCACAGCGAAACAATTGTAACCCTCCACAACGATATAATCCACCCTATTAAAATAGCTATTTCCGAGGCGAGCTACGACTGCTTCCGAAAATCTCCGAAGGATCAAAATACGATATGGCTCGACGGGAAAATACTTGATGAGCACCACACATTCAAGTTGCGTCATCGTCGCAATGGGGACCGAATGCGTCCGTTTGGTGCTCCGGGACAACGACTCATCAGCGACATATTGTCGGAACAAAAAATCTCCCAATCCGAACGCAACCGCCTTTTCATTCTGACCATGGACGACAATCCAATATGGATTATAGGGGTACGTGCTGCCGACATATTCCGCGTAACTGAAAAATCAGAGAGAATAATCAAATTGCATTTCAAGAACACCGATAAATCTTAAATTTGAGAACTACAGAAACAATCAAAACAGCCAACGACACAGCCGTCATTATACTTAATTGGAACGGAGCGGAAATGATGCGTCGCTTCCTGCCCGAAGTTGTCAACACGACCCCTAAATCAGTGGCCGACGTTATCGTTGTAGATAACGGAAGTACCGACCACTCCCTTAAAGTTTTAGCCGAAGAATTTCCTTCGGTGAAAGTAATTGCATTCGACACCAATTACGGTTTTGCTGAAGGTTATAACCGCGCCCTTGCTCTTGTTGAACATGAATTTGTAGTACTCCTCAATAGCGATGTCGCCACAACAACAGGATGGATTGAAAGCCTGCGCGCTGAGTTGATTGAAAATCCCGATGTTGCTGCTTGCCAACCAAAAATCATGGCTGTAGATGCTCCGGAAAAATTTGAATACGCAGGCGCTTGCGGTGGCTACATTGATAGAAATGGCTTCCCTTATTGCCGAGGTCGCATTTTCGGGCATGTAGAAACCGACAACGGGCAATACGACAAACCTATTGATGTGGCATGGGCTTCGGGAGCCGCCTTTATGGTACGTCGCAAGGTATTTCTTGAAGTTGGCGGATTGGATGGCGCTTTTTTTGCTCACATGGAGGAAATTGACCTTTGTTGGCGCATGAGGTTGAAAGGATGGAGATTACGTGCAATTCCCTCATCTAAAGTATATCACCTTGGAGGCGGGTCATTACCGGTAGGCAATCCGAAAAAGACGTATCTCAACTTTCGCAACAACCTGCTGATGCTCTACAAAAACCTGCCACACAATGTACGTCGGAAAGCACTCATCCAACGTCGTCTACTCGACACTATCGCATGGGCAAAATCAGTCGCCACTCTACATTGGGGTGATGCAAAAGCTATATTAAAAGCTCATTGCGATTTCCGGCGAATGAAACATAAATACGATTCGCTCCCCTCTCCTTCCGAAAACCTCATCAGTGGTGCGCCCAACATATTGATTGCTTATTATCTGAAAGGGAAGAAAGAATATTCGCGTATATGATTACCAATAAGGAATATATTACCGACATCAATGACCCGCGCATAGCAATGTTTGCGCGACTCACCGAAGCACAACTTCGTAATAAACTCGACCCCGACAATGGTCTGTTTATTGCTGAGAGTCCGAAAGTGATACACGTTGCTCTCGATGCCGGATACACCCCCGTGGCTCTACTTTGCGAAGAACGACATCTCTCCGGTGATGCTGCCGGAATTATTGAGCGCGTACCGAATATTAAGGTCTATACCGGCAATCGCGCTACTCTCGCTTCATTGACCGGATATGAACTTACACGCGGTGTGCTTTGCGCTATGCGTCGGCGTCCATTCCCTTCTGTTGCAACAATCTGTGAAGGGGCTCAACGTGTCGTTGTTATCGATAGCGTGACCGACACCACGAATATCGGCGCGATATTTCGTTCGGCTGCGGCTCTTGGCATCGATGCAGTTCTGTTGACACGAACGTCGTGCGACCCTCTCAATCGCCGTAGCATTCGAGTGTCGATGGGCTCGGTGTTTTTAGTTCCTTGGACTTGGATTGACGACCCCGTTGCCGACCTTCACAACGTAGGTTTTACAACTGCTGCGATGGCACTAACCGACGATTCTGTCGCAATTGACGACGAGACTCTAAATAGCGAAGAGCGTCTTGCAATAATCATGGGGACAGAGGGCGACGGTCTTGCCAAAAAAGTCATTCGTGACGCCGACTATGTCGCACGAATACCAATGTCGCATTGTGTCGATTCACTAAATGTTGCTGCCGCTGCCGCCGTGGCGTTTTGGCAGCTTCGTAAAAGGAAATAAGTGCGATAAAATAATCGCGTGGCTATTTAGGATATTGCGAAATGCGCTTGGGGTTCTTAGGAAACCACCCTTTGATCACCCGCTCGCGCTGCTCAAATAGTTCTTTGATTGACCAAAATGAAGAAAATCCAAACACCCCCAGCAAACTCGACCAAAACACATTGGCAATCACGATCGAACAGACTACCGCACCTATACCAACAAAGAGAAAAATCCACCAAGGACGTGTTCCGAAATAATATTCCGTTTTTATTACTATCGGGTGAAAGAATCCAATAATAAGGAATGTTGTAACACCTATACCCAAACCTAAAAGAGAATATTGCTCTAAAAATTGTACCATACTATACACCTATTGAAATCGTTAATACCCTTGCTTCCTGAATTTCTCATACAATGAAGCCATACGAGTGTCATATTTATATTTTTTGTATCCGGGTCCATTATATCGCAAGGAGAATCCCGCCCAGTCCTTTTTCAATATAAATCTCACGAGATTGCGTGCTTTCAAAAACTTAGCAAATAAGTCCAATTGAGCTCGCTCCGATTTATTTATTAATTCGTAAAATTCTTCTACACTTTTGCAACCACATAATTTCCAATTAAATCCGCCAAGCTGAAACATACCCCAAAAGCAGCTTTCAAGAGCCGAAGCTCGGTCAATCTCGATTGCTGCATCAAGACGAGCATACTGCGCTGCTTGCTGCGAACCATATTTCTTTATATTCGGACGTTGAAATATTATAGGGTGGCTTTTGCGAGCCTCTGCAAGATTAACTCCATGTTTAGGGGCATACGCTCGATAAATCGCCACATCAAAGTTAATTATCGCCTTCCCTTTTTTCCAAAAACCTCGATGCTTTTTACCGGTTTCGATATCGACTACAGCTTTGATAGCCGCCACTTCAATACCAAGTTCGGCTGCCACTTCGCGATAGTCTTGATCCGTCAGTCTACTATATTGATCGTCGTCGTCACAAGAGCTAATCTGTGGCAATTCATACCACCGAGCGAAATAAGCAGAGTCGAGTTTCAACTCATGCTGCGTAGGTATATATTCAAAAAAAGATTCCTCCTCCGATTGTGACTTCGCCACAACCGGAGCAAGAATCAATATAATTATAATTAATTTTTTTTTCACCCTATTTTGGCTACTTCTTCAAGAATACGACGAAGTTGGAGCCAGAAACGTTCTACTGCCGGGATATGCATTTTTTCTGACGGTGAGTGAACACCATGCAATGTCGGGCCGAACGACACCATATCGAGGTCAGGGTATACCGATTTGAAAAGTCCACATTCCAAACCGGCATGTATAGCTTTGATGGCCGGTTTTACCCCAAACAAATCGTAATATGCATCATAGGCTATCTTCATGATGGGCGACTTCATGTCGGGCTGCCATCCGGGATATCCATCACCGTGGGTCACTTTAGCTCCGGCAAGTGCAAATACCACTTCTACTTGATAGGCGATATCCCACTTACGCGATTCCACCGAACTGCGTTGAGAGGTTGTGATGAGGATTTCGTTGCCCGGTTTCATTTTCACCGCCGCAAGATTGGTAGATGTTTCCACCAATCCTTCGAGGTCGCGACTCATAGATATAACTCCATGAGGTGCTGAGTATAGCGCATTAATGAGATTTTTTGCTGTTGCACCGTCTATACAATTTGAGGGTGAAGCTACGCTTTCCATGTCGATGGACAATGTTGGCTCTACTCCTTGATATTCATTGGCAATATCGGCAACATAATGATTAAGAGCGATACGCACATCTTCTTTCTTTGATGACGGAACGCCAATTACGGCATACGCTGCACGAGCAATTGCATTTCGCAGATTTCCTCCGTCAAATTCTGCAACTGCTACATCATATTTCTTCATGAGTTGCCAGATAAAGCGCGCTACAAGCTTATTCGCATTGGCACGACCAAGATGAATATCGCAACCTGAGTGACCTCCAAGACCATTCTTTACTTCAATTTTGAAATATTGATAGTCGGTAGGCGCTTCTACTGATTCATATTTAAACACCGCTGTTGTGTCAACTCCTCCGGCACATCCGATGAACACTTCAGCATCATCTTCAGAGTCGAGATTGAGCAATATCTTGCCATGAATCATATCTTTACCAAGATTGAACGCTCCGGTCATTCCCGTCTCTTCATCTACAGTAACAAGCACTTCTAACGGCCCGTGAACCAACGTATCATCAATAAGAGCGGCAAGCGAGGCTGCAACACCGATACCATTATCTGCTCCGAGAGTGGTGCCGGCGGCCTTCACCCATTCGCCATCTACAATCGTAGTAATTGGATTGTTTTCAAAATCGAAACCGGGATCATCACTTTCACACACCATATCCATGTGACCTTGCATGATGAGTATAGGCGCATTTTCGTGACCCGGTGTTGCCGGCTTATACATCACCACATTTCCTACCTCATCGGTTTTGGCTTCGATATTATGTTTCTTTGCAAAATCAAGAAGATATTGACGTATCTTACCTTCTTTTTTTGAAGGACGAGGAATTTTTGTCATTTCATCGAAAATCTCAAATACGATTTTCGGATTAAGGTCTTTTACTTCCATTGTTATTAAAGTTTATATGGTATTTATACCGTTAAGAATGTTAAGTTGTATTTATAAACAATTGCGAATAAAAAAAAGATGTTAAAATCTCGCTTTATCCGCTGACTAAGTTACAAAAATAAAATGATATTCTGCAAATAATTCTACTTTCTTTCATATATTTGCACGTCGATTTGAATTAGAATGGTCAAAACTTTAGTAATTTCAGTAGTTTTAATCACAATTGCATTCCTTGCTTTAGGAATAAAAGTATTGTTCACTAAAAATGGGAAATTCCCTTCCGGCCATGCTCACGACATTGAAAATCGTCGCCGCGATGCCAAGGCTAAGGTGGCGAAAATGAAAGAGAAAAATTTAAAACATTAACCTATAAAAAGATTAACATGAAGAAAACAGCACTTCTTGCTGCAGCATTCCTTACAGTAGCAGCAACTTTCACCGCTTGCAGCAGCAATGAGGGAAATAAACAAAACGCAGCAACTCCTGCTAACGACGCAGTCGAAGGTGTTACCAACATTCGATGGTATGACCTCGATTCTGTATCTGCCAACTATAAACTCATTGAACTCCTCAACTCAGAAGCTGAGGCTACTATGACCTCTTATCAGAGTTTTGCTCGCCAAGAAAGCTCAAAAGTTGCAGCTGCTCAAAAGAAGATTGAGGACAAAGTTAAAAACAACGGGTACCTCACCGAAGAGAGCTACAATAACGACATGCGCGAATATCAAGCACTCGCTACTAAAGCTCAAAATGCTATTGCGCAACGCGAGCAACAAATCGCCGAGCAAGCTGCTTTCCAACAGCAACAATTACAAGACTCTCTCACCAACTTCCTCAACGATTATGCCAAAACTAAAGGGTTCGACGTTATCATCGTTAAAACTCCCGGCACTTACCTAAATCCGTCGCTCGAAATCACCGCCGACGTCATTGAAGGTCTTAACGCTCGCTACCAAGCGCCCGCTGAAACTAAATAATCGCTCGACATAGAAATTTTGAAAATAAAGACTAACGCTGTCCGGTAAGTTTCTTCATCGAAATTTATCGGACAGTGATTTTAATAAAAAAAATATGGGGGTCGCCATGCAAATTCTACGCATGAATAGCCTAAGAACTTAAAATTCTAACTAAATTTGCACCCGAAACTGAAACTTGTAATAAAATGACACAAAAATTTAACCCGGAAACGTTGTGTGTTCAAGCCGGTTGGACACCTTCTAAAGGTGAACCTCGTGTTCTTCCCATTTACCAAAGTACAACATTCAAGTATGACACAAGTGAGCAAATGGCTCGCCTATTTGACTTAGAAGATTCCGGCTATTTCTATACACGCCTACAAAACCCGACTAACGATGCCGTAGCAGCCAAAATTGCCGCGCTTGAGGGTGGTGTTGCTGCAATGCTCACCTCGAGCGGCCAAGCTGCCAACTTTTATGCGATATTTAATATTTGCCAAGCCGGCGACCACTTCATTAGCTCTTCAGCTATCTATGGGGGCACTTTCAACCTCTTTAGTGTTACATTAAAGAAATTGGGTATCGATGTCACTTTCATCAATCCCGATGCTTCGGAAGATGAAATCAACGCTGCCTTCCGTCCCAACACCAAAGCCCTTTTCGGAGAAACCATTTCCAACCCATCATTGGAAGTACTTGACATAGAAAAATTTGCAAAAGTAGCTCATGCCAACGGTGTTCCCTTGATTGTTGATAACACATTCCCCACTCCTATCAACTGTCGCCCTTTTGAATGGGGGGCTGACATTGTCGTTCATTCCACAACTAAATATATGGATGGGCATGCCACTTCTGTTGGTGGCGCTATTGTCGACAGCGGTAATTTTAATTGGGACGAACATGCCGACAAATTCCCCGGCTTATGTACCCCCGACGAATCTTATCACGGACTGACCTACACCAAAGCTTTTGGCAAATTGGCATTTATAACAAAAGCTACAGCTCAACTCATGCGCGATCTTGGGAGCATCCAATCTCCTCAAAATGCATTTTTACTAAACTTGGGCTTGGAAACCTTACACCTTCGCATGCCACGCCATTGCGAAAACGCACTTAAAGTAGCTAAATATTTGGAAAAGAATGAAAAAGTTGCGTGGGTAAATTATTGCAGCCTACCCGACAACAAATACTATGACTTAGCTCAAAAATATTTGCCCAACGGCTCTTGCGGAGTAATATCTTTCGGATTGAAAGGTGGACGCGATGAGTCTATTAAGTTCATGGATAGCCTTAAATTGGTAGCTATAGTTACCCACGTTGCCGATGCCCGCACTTGCGTACTACACCCGGCAAGCCACACTCACCGCCAATTGACCGATGAGCAACTTATTGAAGCCGGTGTTCGCCCCGACTTGATTCGACTATCTGTGGGCATTGAGAATGCCGATGACATTATTGCCGACATAGAGCAAGCATTAAATGCTTAATCCGGCAAGCGTCGTTCCATACAACTCAACAGCAATCCCACAAAATAAATATAGCGTCATCTTAAGGCGCTATATTTATTTTTTAAACTCCTTTATCTATCGATATGCAACTATTTCCCTCGAGAGCTTTTTATCTTTTGCTAATGGAACTCAACTGCGCAAAGAAAAAGTTATGAAAAATAGCAACGAAAATTTAGATAAACAATTAGTTAAATAGATAGGTATTTGCAATAATTTTGTAAATTTGCAATATGAAACGATACAAGGAGATAATGCGCAGAGCCGCAGAGGGTGGAGTCACTCTCGGCGTCATTTTTGTTTGCATTTTTCTACTTGAAGCCTCAATAAGCCCATTAATGCGACTAATGGCTCTCGGGTTGATGATTTACGTACCAATTTTTGTATATCGAAAAATCCGTAATACCCATTTTGCAAGTTTTGGAGCAACACCCTTTTCCGGGCTTTGGTTTGAAGGCATTATGCTGTTTCTACATGGTGGCATCATCCTCTCTATTGGCGTTTTCATTTTCATAGAGTGGCTCGTACCCGATTTTTTACCTACGATGATAACCCAATTTACTGCCTACGTAGATAGTAATCCTCAATTTATGAATGCAGGTATCGATGCTGAACAAGTTACGACAGCATTTCGTGGTCTACGTTCTATTGATGTCGCAATTACACTACTTTGGCCGGTACTGCTATCCGGAAGCATTGCATCGTTAGTGATTGCCGCAATTGCTAAATCAAAACCGGTACCACCACCCTCTTTACCTAATTTTTAGAAAACCAAAAATCATAACAACTATGGATATATCGGTAGTAGTTCCCCTTTTCAACGAAGCTGAGTCGCTTCCGGAGCTTGAAAGCTGGATACGTCGCGTCATGACGGAAAATAATTTTTCCTATGAAGTGATTTTTGTCGACGATGGGTCAACCGACCGCTCTTGGGAAGTCATTGAGAAATTATCTAAGGAGAATAGTGCCGTTAAAGGCGTTCGTTTCCGTCGCAATTATGGCAAATCTCCTGCCCTCAACACCGGATTTGCTCGTGCGAAAGGTAATGTAGTTATCACAATGGATGCCGACTTGCAGGACTCTCCCGATGAAATACCCGAACTCTACCGCATGATTACGGAAGATAAGTACGACTTAGTATCGGGGTGGAAACAAAAACGCTACGACCCATTGTCGAAAACCATTCCGACAAAATTGTTTAATGCCACAGCTCGCAAAGTCAGCGGTATTCGCAATCTCCACGATTTCAACTGTGGATTAAAAGCATATCGTCGCGATGTCATCAAGCGCATCGAAGTATATGGTGATATGCACCGCTATATCCCTATCCTTGCAAAAAATGCCGGCTACACTCGCATCGGGGAAAAGGTTGTGCAACATCAAGCCCGCAAATATGGCAAATCCAAATTCGGGCTCGACCGCTTTGTCAACGGCTACCTCGACTTGTTGACCCTCTGGTTCACCGGCAAGTTCGGACGTAAACCGATGCATTTCTTTGGGCTATTAGGTTCGCTAATGTTCTTTATCGGCATTATTGCAGTAATAGCCGTCGGTGCTATCAAACTCTACAACATGAGTTCCGGCAACCCCTATTCATTAGTGACCGATTCCCCATATTTCTTCATCGCGTTGACTATGATGATTCTTGGCACCCAACTATTTCTCACCGGTTTTATCGGAGAATTGATTGTGAGAAATTCTCATAAACGCAACGAATATGAAATTGAAGAGGAATTACTCGGCAATGAAAATGACCCCAAATAAACCGATGACACGTCGATATAATTTTTCAGCAATAATATTTGCATTGGCCATAATGACAATATGTTGGTCGTGCAGCAGCAACGGATGCAACGACAATCGTTCAAGCATTCCTTTGGCTGGATTTTATTCCTCCGACGGTAAAGAAATTTCGCTCAACATTCTTGAAATTGGGGGTATCGGTGCGCCCAACGATTCGTTGATTTTAACTGCCGGCACAAATGCTTCTCAAGTATATTTGCCCCTTCGCTCCGAGTGGGATGTTGTTAAATATTATATCGCCTATCGCTCCGACGAACTCGACTATCCACAACTCAACGACACTATCACCTTCCGATATAACTCTATCCCATATTTTGCATCGGAAGAATGTGGTGCTATGATGAGATACCACGTCACATCAATTGACTACACCACCCACCTTCTTGACTCGGTGGCTATGGTGCCGACAGATTCTGTCATTACTAATGCCAATGTTGAGAATTTGCGCATATATTTCAAAACATCGACTGCTGAAATTTAATGAAACGTCTGCTTAGCATATTACTCGTAGCTCTTGCTTTAATTTGCGTCTTTTCTTCAAAGGCACAACGACGTGTCACTCCTATCGACACCCCGGCTACTGCCACTCAGCATATCAACGAAAATAAAGCAAACGGCGATAGCCTCGACCGCTCACGTTTGGTAGAGATGACCGACAGCCGAGGCAACAAAATACTTGTTGATACTGTCACCGGAAAAGAATTTATCGACTCGGCAGCTATCGAAAAAGCCAAGAACGTAAAAATGAAATATCCGTTGCTACATTCGGCAACAATATCTCTCGACCTTTTCACTCCCGCCATGCGTGCATTTGGCACAAAATACGGTCTCGGCGAAGTTGCCGCCGAAATCAATTTGTACAATCGTTATATCCCCGTGTTGGAGTTCGGATTGGGGCAAGCAGAAAATACCCCCGACGACAATAACTACACCTACAAGTCAGCGATTTCCCCATTCTTCCGTATCGGTATGAACTATAACTTCTTTTATGGTTCCAACCCCGACTATATGTTAATGATAGGTCTACGCTACGGCTTTTCACCTTTCAAATTTGAAGTCACCGACATCAGCCAGCAAGGTGGTTATTGGGATGAACCAATGACCTACAACATACCATCGCAAAGTGTCACTGCCGGATATATCCAGCTACTACTCGCTCTGCGTGTGCGCATTTTCGATAATTTCTCCATGGGTTGGAGCGTCAGATACCAATCTATCATGCATGAAACTGCGACACCCCACGGCGAGGCTTGGTATATCCCCGGATTCGGTGCGCGAAATCGCTCGTTAAACGCCACTTTTGCCCTTTCTTATACTATTCCGTTGTCAAACGCCAACAAACCCTCCGCTGAAACTACCGAAACTATCAACTCGCTCGACAATACAATCACAACAGAACAAACAGAAACTGCAGTAGAAGAATCTGCCGAAGTCGACATCAATAACAACATTTCCGAATCAACGCAACAATAAGCAATTTAAATGCCTACAGTCATTATAATAGGAGCTTCATCCGGGTTAGGACGAGAAATTGCACTAACCTACATCAACCGTGGGTATCGCGTTGGTGTTGCCGCCCGACGATTGGAACGTCTGTCGGACTTGGTTGCTATGGCTCCCGACCACGTTAAAGCTTGTAGGATTGATGTTACCGATATTAACGCTGCTAAAATACTCGAAAATTTCATCTCGGAATTTGACTCACCTATCGACCTATTTGTCAACTGCGCCGGCATCGGGTTTGCCAACCCGCAACTGGAGCCTCAACGCGACATCGACACCGTGGCGACCAACTGCCTCGGATTCACTCGCATAATCGACTGCATGTTCAACTATTATGCTTCCAACTCTCTTAAAGGACAAATAGTCTCAATCAGTTCTATTGCCGGAACTCGTGGCATAGGCATTGCTGCGTCATATTCAGCGTCAAAACGCTTCCAATCAGAATATTTCACAGCGTTAACCCAATTAGCGCGACAACATAAATTGCCAATTACTCTCACCGACATCAAGCCGGGATTTATCGATACACCTCTCCTCGATGCCGAAACAAAATACCCGATGATAATGACCCCACAACGCGCCACAAAGGCGATAGTCAAAGCTATCGACCGTCGTCGCAATCGTGTGGTAATAAATCGCCGATGGGCAATTGTCGTCGGTCTTTGGAAATGCATTCCCGCAGGCATATGGCGCAGAATGCGCTTGGGGTTTTCATCTAAAAATAACAAATAAACTAACCACCTAAAATAGATATTATAAATGATAGCAATTTGTAGCGACCACGCAGGTTTTGAATTAAAAAGTATCATAGAAGGATACCTCGAAGCCGACAACAAAGAATACAAAGATTTCGGCACCTATTCAGCCGATTCTTGCGACTATCCCGATTTTGCCCATCCATGCGCTCATGCCGTTGAGACAGGCGAATGTCCCTTCGGTATTGCAATGTGCGGCTCAGGCAACGGCATAGCCATGACCCTCAACAAGCATCAAGGAATACGCGCAGCGTTGTGCTGGACTCCGGAGTTGGCGCGTTTGGCTCGACAACACAACGATGCCAACGTCCTCGTGCTTCCCGCTCGGTTCATTAACCCCGTTGATGCTCTCGCAATCGTCGATGCCTTTTTCGAAACTCCCTTTGAAGGTGGACGTCATATTCCGCGCATAAACAAAATTCCCGTAAAATAGTTCATATATATTCGTTGATATTATAAAATTTTACTATTTTTGCACCACTCTATATCAATAGGGGAATTAAAGCAAATATCGTAAAACTATAAAATACTGTTACACAATGTATTGGACACTTGAATTAGCGTCAAAATTGGAAGACGCACCATGGCCGGCAACAAAAGAAGAACTTATTGACTACGCTATGCGTTCGGGCGCACCTCTCGAAGTAATCGAAAACCTCCAAGAAATGGAAGATGAAGGTGACACCTACGAATGTATCGAAGACATTTGGCCCGACTACCCTTCTAAAGAAGACTTCCTCTTCAACGAAGACGAATATTAATAGCAAATCCTTTTTGCTAAAACCACATTTTCAAGCATTACATAAAAATCCACCTCAAAAACGGGGTGGATTTTTATGTATTAAGCACTCAAAAGTATTATTCTCTCCCCATCGCACCTACAGAACACTCCAGCCCTATGGAATGAGGGCTTCTATTCCTCATACCGTGCGAAGCACGGGAAAGCGTAGCGATAGGAACCTTTAGCTCAACGAGGCTTGACCGAGTTAATAACCGGGGGTTGAGCAAAGCGATACCCTCGGAAAGGGAAACATACCAAGCCCTATGGGAGAGAGGGTCCCCCTCACTCCCACCAAAATTAACAATCCTTACGAAGGCTAAAGCCTTCACTCCATAACGCCCTTAATCACCCACGAAGCATCTTAAATTGCATAATTTCAAAAAATAATATTTTATTTTGCTATTTAGCTTAAGTATCACTATATTTGCATTAATCTTGCGGGTAGCAGAGAGCTGCAAATACCCACAAGTGACATATTAGAGAAAGCGTTTTCAGCTTTATCCTTTGTTCAGAATTCGCCAAAATTTTAATCAGTAGGATAAGTAGTCGTGATAACGCTCTTGCTTGTCGTATATCCACTCCCCGACAAGGGGTATCAAGATATTCGATACAGGCGTGGGAGTGGACTGTTTATTACTGATTGGGTGTTTGGCGATACCTTGAACAAAATAAACTGACAATGTCCCACGTTTTCTGTTTATATTATTACCCGTAAATCTAATTTTAACGCCAAATTTGGGGACACAGGAGGCACAAAAAATAAAGCGTATGAATAAGATTTTACGAATCCCGCTACTTCTTGTAGCGTTGTTGCTATCCTCAATCCCCATCTATGCCTACGATTTTGAAGTGGATGGCATCTATTACAACATCACATCTTCAACCAACAAAACTGTTGAGGTAACTTATAGAGGGGGCAGTTATGATTATACTAACGAATACACCGGCAGTGTCACTATCCCTTCAACGGTAACATATTCCGGTACAACTTATTCTGTCTCTTCCATTGGCGACAATGCGTTCTTTGATTGTACCGGTTTGACCTCAGTAACCATCCCCAATTCCGTCTCTTCCATTGGCAACTCTGCATTCTGTAATTGTGACGGTTTGACGTCGGTCACTATCCCTAATTCCGTCTCTTCCATTGGCAACTCTGCGTTTGTTGAGTGTGACGGTTTGACCTCAGTAAATATAGCAGATTTATCAGCATGGTGCAAGATTAATTTTGGAAATTCTTCTTCAAATCCTTTAGATTATGCCCACCATCTAAAACTAAATGGCACTGAGATAACTAATCTTGTTATCCCGGATGGGATTACAGAGATTAAAGACTATGCTTTCAACGAGTGTAGCGGCTTGACGTCGGTTACTATCCCTAATTCTGTTACTTCGATTGGAAGTGCGGCGTTCGCTCTTTGTAGCGAACTGACGTCGGTTACCATCGGTAATTCGGTCACTGAAATTGGCAACTCTGCGTTCTCTGGTTGTAGTGGCTTGACGTCGGTTACTATCCCTAATTCCGTCACTTCCATTGGCGACTATGCGTTCTATGGTTGTAGCGGCTTGACGTCGGTTACTATCCCCAATTCCGTCACTTCCATTGGCAACTCTGCATTCTGTAATTGTGACGATTTGACCTCAGTCTCTATCCCAAATTCCGTCTCTTCCATTGGCGACTATGCGTTCAAAGGGTGTACCGGCTTGACATCGGTCGCTATCCCTAATTCCGTCACTTCCATTGGCAACTCTGCATTCTATGGTTGTAGCGGCTTGACGTCGGTTACTATCCCTAATTCCGTCACTTCCATTGGCGACTATGCGTTCTATGGTTGTAGCGGCTTGACGTCGGTTACTATCCCTAATTCCGTCACTTCCATTGGCGACTATGCGTTCAAAGGGTGTACCGGCTTGACATCGGTCGCTATCCCTAATTCCGTCACTTCCATTGGCAACTCTGCATTCTATGGTTGTAGCGGCTTGACGTCGGTTACTATCCCTAATTCCGTCACTTCCATTGGCGACTATGCGTTCAGCAGCTGTACCGGGTTGACGTCGGTTACTATCCCCAATTCTGTTACTTCCATTGGCAACTCTGCATTCTCTGGTTGTAGCGGCTTGACGTCGGTTACTATCCCTAATTCCGTCACTGAAATTGGCTACTATGCGTTCTATGGTTGTAGCGGCTTGACGTCGGTTACCATCGGGAATTCCGT
>CAYWXG010000052.1:0-18660 GCA_964462445.1 uncultured Barnesiella sp.
ATCGCTAATCACCAAATTTTCAACTAATTATATTTCATCGAACTCACGTTAAAATTATTTTTTGGGGAATGGAAAGCCGTGAGAGTCGATAAAATCGTAGAACAGACGGGAGAAGTGCTCGTTGTTGGTGCGGTTGTAGCGAATGTCGGTAAACACCTGAGCTAAAGTTTTTTTGCCATTTTCGGCGATAAATCCGGCACTTTCCGGCAGACTTTCTTTATATGCGTAGAATTGGGCAACCTCGGAGTCGGTGGGGCTGTGGTATTTTTCCTGATGAATGATTGCAGAGACGGGGAGACGGTCGGAAATGGTGCCCTCGTTGGCGGGCCAACCGATAGAAATAGTGCAAATGGGGATTATGCGCTCGGGGAGCTGAAGCGTTTCAGCGATAGCCGGAGCATTGTAGGTGGTAGTGCCTAAGTAGCAACAGCCAAGGCCTTCGCGTTCAGCAATAGTGACAAATTGTTGAGTGAAGATAACTGTGTCGATAACTGCGGTCATGAATGATTGAAAATTGTTGTAACCATGGTCGGCATCGGAAATGTCGCACCAATGGCAGAAACGATTGAAGTCAGCGCAAAATGTGAGCAATAATGGAGCCCCGGTGGCTGCGGGTTGATTGAAGTGGGCGGGATATAACGCAGCGAGAGTTTCGGGGTTGCGAGTGACGATAACACTATAAAGTTGCATGTTTCCCGTGGTGGGAGCATGAGATGCTTTTTCGATAATCTCGTTGAGTAGCGAGTCGCTAACCTCGATGTCGGAATATTTGCGAATGGTGCGGCGGTTGCACCAGTAGCTATTGTCGGAGTATTTCATTGTGAAAATTTTTATTGTAAATTTACTACAAAGATAATGTTTTTAAGGGAAATACAATATGTTATTTATTAATATTGAGGGAAAACTGAATAAATATGCAATAGTGTGTATGTCGCATGGTTTAATAAAATGGAAAACTTTTTTCGTTGTATGAAAAATTAAATAGCTAATAATGAGGTGTTTGTGAATTTAAATGGAAAACTTATTAACATTATGGTATATTTTATGTTGTAAAATTTGGTAAAGAATTAAAAAATTGCCTACTTTGCAAAAACAAAAAATAAACTAATATTCCTTATTAACAAAAAATATCATGGATCGACCTGTTTATAGTTATGATGAAGCTTTTGAAGCGTCGCTTAAATACTTTGCCGGTGATGAATTAGCCGCGCGAGTATGGGTCAGCAAATATGCATTGAAAGATTCACATGACAATTATTATGAATTGACTCCCGATGATATGCATCATCGATTGGCAAGTGAAATTGCACGAATAGAGAAGAATTATCCAAACGCAATGAGCGAAGAGGAAGTGTTCTCATATTTGAAAGATTTTAAATATATAGTACCTCAAGGAAGCCCGATGACGGGTATAGGTAATAACTTGCAGGTTAGCTCCCTATCAAATTGTTTTGTAATTGGTCTTGACGGTCACCCGGATTCTTATGGAGGTATAATATTGGTGGACCAAGAGCAGGTACAATTGATGAAGCGAAGAGGTGGAGTAGGTCATGATTTGTCGCATTTGCGTCCGAAAGGAAGCCCGGTTAAAAACTCGGCATTGACATCTACCGGTTTGGTGCCTTTTATGGAACGATACTCAAACTCTACGCGTGAGGTGGCGCAAGATGGACGTCGCGGAGCGTTGATGATGTCGGTGTCGATTAAGCATCCTGACTCAGAGGCATTTATCGATGCTAAAATGACTCAGGGAAAGGTGACAGGCGCAAATGTATCGGTACGTATTGACGACGATTTCATGCGTGCGGCAATAGATGGGACTCCCTATGTTCAGCAATTCCCCGTAGATAGCGCAGAACCGACATATCAGAAAGAAATTAATGCTCAAGAGTTGTGGGCTAAAATTATTCATAATGCGTGGAAGTCGGCAGAGCCCGGTGTCCTCTTCTGGGATACAATAACTCGCGAGTCGTTGCCCGATTGCTATGCCGACCTTGGTTTCCGCACAATTTCTACCAACCCATGTGGTGAAATTCCATTGTGTCCCTACGATTCATGTCGCTTGTTGGCAATCAACTTGTTTGGATATGTAGTTTCACCATTCACTCCGGAAGCACATTTTGATTTTGAATTGTTGCGTAAGCATGTTATTAAAGCACAGCGCATCATGGATGATATCATCGATTTGGAAATGGAAAAAATCGATGCGATATTGGAAAAAATCAATTCCGACCCGGAAAGTGAAGAGGTTAAATCTATAGAAAGAAATTTGTGGGAAAAGATTCGTGCCAAGACATTGTTGGGTCGCCGTACAGGAGTAGGAACTACCGGAGAGGGTGATATGTTGGCAGCTTTAGGTTTGCGATATGGAACAACAGAAGCAACCGACTTCTCGGAAAGCGTGCATAAAGCCTTAGCTTTGGCGGCATATCGTTCATCGGTAGAAATGGCGAAGGAACGTGGTGCCTTTGAAATATATGATGCAGCTCGTGAAGAAGGAAATCCGATGATAGCTCGTATTCGCGAAGCAGATCCCGAACTTTATGAGGATATGAGGGTGAATGGACGTCGAAATATTGCATGTTTGACTATTGCACCGACCGGAACAACATCGTTGATGACTCGCACCACATCGGGAATAGAGCCGGTGTTCATGCCGGTATACAAACGTCGTCGCAAAGTAAATCCGTCGGATGTCAATGTTAGAGTAGATTTTGTTGATGAGTCGGGCGATGCGTTTGAAGAGTATATTGTTTATCATCCACGCTTTGTAGATTGGATGAATGTCAATGGAATTCCTGTAAAAGATGACTATACTCAGGAAGAAGTTGATGCACTTGTAGCACGCTCTCCCTATTATAAGGCAACAGCCAATGATATCGATTGGTTGGAAAAGGTGAAGATGCAGGGACGAGTGCAGAAATGGGTTGACCATTCAATTTCAGTGACTATAAATCTTCCGGCAGATGTAGATGAGGATTTGGTAAATCGTCTCTATGTAGAAGCATGGAAGGTGGGTTGCAAGGGATGTACCGTTTATCGTGATGGTAGTCGTGCAGGTGTTCTTGTTCAAGTTGAGAAGAAGCCCAAGGCAGTAGAAACACCGGCAAAAATGGGTCCGTTGGTTCGCCCTATCGAACTTGATGCCGATGTCGTTAGATTTCAAAATAATAAAGAAAAATGGATTGCCTTTGTTGGTTTGAAAGATGGTAAACCGTATGAAATCTTTACCGGTTTGGCTGATGATGAAGATGGTATATTCTGTCCGAAATCGGTGAATAGAGGAAAGATAATCAAGGCAACCGATGAAAATGGAATGAAACGCTATGACTTCCAATTTGTGAATAAACGTGGTCATAAGACAACAATAGAAGGGTTGTCGGATAAATTTAATCCCGAATATTGGAACTATGCTAAATTGATTTCCGGGGTGCTTCGTTATGGAATGCCAATCGACCAGGTGTTGAAACTTGTGTCAGGGCTTGAACTCGACAGCCAATCTATTAATACCTGGAAAATGGGCGTAGAGCGAGCATTGAAGAAGTATATGCCCAATGGTGCACGAGCTAATGGTCAAACTTGCCCCAATTGTGGACAAGAAACATTGGTATACCAAGAAGGATGTTTGATATGTACAAATTGCGGCACGTCTAAGTGCGGATAAAAATCCAAAAATGAGATGCCGCAAGGCATAAAACAGGGAATATATTAATCAAGGAGTCGATTTTTTGAAAATTTTCAGAAAATCGGCTCTTTAATTAAAAAAAAGATAGTATATTTATCCCTTGAAAATGAGATAGTAGTATGTATGCTATAATTTTGCGCCCTTCGGTTCCGATAGAAGCAGGATGAATGCGCAAAAAAATCATTTTACTGATGTAGAATATAGACTAAAATAATCATATAACAATAACTTTTCATCATCTATGAAGCTAACCTTTAATATAGACTATCGCACCAATTGGGGTGAATCAGTCTACTTGACATCGTCGCTCGAGGAGATGGGTTCCGGCAACTACGATAAGGCAGTAAAGATGCGTCTTATTGGCGAAGGAACTTGGCAGGTGGTTGTTGAACTGCCTGATAATACTCCCGATTTTGTTTACCACTATATTGTACGTCATGAAAATGGGTATGTAAAGAATGAGTGGGGGCATGGTCACAAATTCCATCGCGCACGCAGTTCAAAAGCGTATGAAATATATGACCGTTGGCAAGATCAACCCTGGGACAAGCCATATTATTCAACAGTATTCACCGATTGTGTGAATGGTCGCAAGAACCGCGATGCACAATTGTCGGTGAAAAATGGTATACTCAATATGTCGGTAGCAGCACCTATGGTAGCTCCCGACCAAGTGTTGGCAATCTGTGGTGAATGTGAAGCTCTCGGTGAATGGAATCCTGAAAAGGCAGTTCGCATGAATGATGCTAATTTCCCGGAATGGAGTGTCAATTTGGAATTCAAAAATCTTCCTGATGTCTTTGACTACAAATTCGTAATTCTCGAAAAGGAAACAGGCGAAGTTGTAGCATGGGAAGGTTGTGATAATCGCACATTTGCGATACGCCCCGCACAGAAAAATGAAGTGTTGGTGGTGGGTGGAATGCGCTTTGTCAATCCGTTGTCACCCTGGAAAGGTGCCGGAGTGGCTATCCCCGTATTCTCAATACGCTCTGAAGAGGACTTCGGTGTAGGAGATTTCTTCGACCTTAAAAAGATGGTAGATTGGGCGGCAGCAACCGGTCAGCGTTTCATTCAGATACTTCCTATCAATGACACGACAATGACCCATACATGGACCGACTCATATCCCTATAATGCAAATTCAACATTTGCGCTTCACCCAATGTATTTGCGATTGAGCGAACTCGGTCGACTCAATGATGGAGAGCGTCAAGCTTATTATGATAATCTTGGTCGTGAACTTAATTCTCTTAAAGAGATTGATTATGAGCGCGTAAACAATGCTAAATTGGCATTTACCCGTGAAATATTCGCTCAAGAGGGAGAAGCGGTAGTCGCTTCAGAAGAATTCCAAAAATTCGTAGAAAAAAATGCAGAATGGCTCACTCCTTATGCCGCATTCTGTGTGCTTCGCGATAAGAATGGAACTCCCGAATTCCAGAAATGGGGAGAATATGCGAGCTATGATGCCGCTAAGGTACAGAAGTTTGTAGATGAGAATATCAATGATATCAACTTTGTATATTATCAGCAATACAACCTTGATAAACAAATGTGTGAGGTGCGCGATTATGCACACGCAAAAGGAGTAGCTATTAAGGGTGATATTCCAATTGGTATATCTCGCACGAGCGTAGATGCATGGCTTTGCCCGCGTTTGTTTAACCTTGATTGTCAAGCCGGAGCTCCACCGGATGATTTCTCTGTTCTCGGTCAGAACTGGGGCTTCCCGACTTATAATTGGGAGGAAATGAATAAAGATGGCTTCAACTGGTGGCGTCAGCGCTTCAGCAAAATGTCGGAATATTTTGATGCTTATCGTATTGACCACGTGCTTGGCTTCTTCCGTATATGGCAAATCCCTATGGATGCTGTTCATGGGTTGTTGGGCGTGTTTAATCCGGCATTGCCATATACTCCCGATGAGTTACGCAATAATTATGATTTCTGGATTGATGTTGATTTGCAGTCTACACCCTATATAATGGACTACTTCCTCAGCGATTTCTTCGGAGATAAAGTAGGAGAGGTTAAAGATCGTTTCCTCTATGACGTAGGATATGGCCGTTATAAGTTGAAAGAAGAGTTTAATACACAACGCAAGGTCGTAGAATTCTTTGAAACTCAAGAAAAGAATGAGCATAACGAGCATCTATGCAATGGTTTGCTCGGTTTGATTGACCAAGTATTGTTTGTTGAAGACCCCTACGAAAAGGGTAAATTCCATCCTCGTATTTCGGCTCAATTTACATATACGTACCGAGCACTTAATGACTACGAACGCTGGTGTTTCGATCGTTTGTACAATGATTTCTATTATCATCGTCACAATGATTTCTGGTATGGCAAGGCAATGTGGAAACTTCCGCCCCTCACTGAAGCTACAGATATGTTAACTTGTGCAGAGGACTTGGGAATGATTCCGGATTGTGTTCCGGCGGTGATGAATGCACTTGAAATTCTGGCACTTGAAATTCAGCGAATGCCCAAAGATCCTAAAGCAGAGTTTGGAAATACATGGAGCTATCCGTATTATTCAGTATGTACGACATCTACTCACGATATGGGCGGCATCCGTCAATGGTGGGAAGAGAATGGAGAAAAGACACAGCATTTCTACAATAATATGCTCCATGAAGGAGGTGCCGCTCCGCAATTTGCAGAGCCATGGATTTGCGAAAAGATACTTACTCTTCACTTGAAGTCACCTTCAATGCTCTGCATCCTCCCGTTGCAAGATTGGTTGTCGATGGATGGACAATTGCGTCGCAATAATCCTCTTGAAGAGCAAATTAATGTTCCGGCAAATCCTCGTCACTATTGGCGCTATCGTATGCACTTGACAATGGAAAATCTCTTGTCGCAAGATTTGTTTAATCGCCGTCTTGCCGGCATGATACATGAATCAGGTCGTTAAGGTAGGGAGATATAAAAGATATTAATAGGAGAAGCCGATATGAGCAGTTAGCAATCATATCGGCTTACTTTTTTTATAGGGATGGGATTTGTAGTGTTTTTTTAACGTGTTTAGTATAATTTTGTTGTGATTGATGATAATCTGGAGGAAAAAATTATATCTTTACAATATCTAAATTCACAATATCATTAATAAGATTCCATACTTTTCACCTTAGTTTATTTAAATAAATGTAGAAAAGATAGCTGATATATTAATGCGAAGTAATAACCATAAAGATATTAACGATGAAAAACTTTGGACAGAAATCGTGGGTTCTCCCACAACCGGTGCTTGTAATCGGAACATATAACGAAGATGGCACTCCGAATGCTATGAATGCCGCATGGGGAGGGCAGTGGGACGCAAAAGAGATTATGATATGCATGGGTTCACATCTCACTACCGAGAATCTTAATAGATGCAGGGATTTTACCGTTTCATTTGCCACTATAGAGACCATGGTGGCATCGGACTTTGTAGGAATAGTCAGCGCGAAGAACGATTCGAAAAAGATGTCAAAGACTGATTGGGTCGCAGTAAAATCAGAAAATGTAAATGCCCCAATATTTACCAACTTTCCTATGACACTGGAGTGTCGTATACTTCAAAAGATTGATGAAACGGAGGAAGGTTATAATATTATTGCCGAAATAGTAAATATTCTTGTGGATGAGAATTATCTGACTGAGGGAGGATTGCCCGATGTGGGGAAGATGCAACTCATCACATATGAGCCTATTCATCACGGCTATCATGTAGTGGGTGAGCGAGTAGGAAATGCCTTTTCCGATGGTAAAAAATTAAAATAACATATAGCTTTTATGAAGGTATTATTAATAAACGGAAGCCCACGTCAAAATGGGAATACGGCAATAGCATTGTCAGAAGTTGCAAAACAACTTGCCAAAGAAGGTATTGACAGTGAGATTGTATGGATTGGAAATAAGCCTATACGAGGATGTGCCGCATGTGGACAATGTTCCGCTAAAGGGTTGGGACGATGTGTTTTTGATGATGATATTTGTAATAGTATATCAGAAAAGTTTGCCGATGTCAATGCCCTCATAGTAGGTTCACCGGTATATTATGGACAGTCCAATGGAGCATTGCTGTCGATAATTCAACGTGCATTCTATTCAAATGGGTCTAATATCTCGGGGAAACCGGCCGCATCAATAGCAGTGTGCCGAAGAGGTGGTGCAACAGCTGCTTTTGAAAGTTTAAATATGCCATTTCAAATGATGAATATGCCGGTAGTAACATCTCAATATTGGAATATTGTCTATGGTAGGGCTGCTGGAGAAGCAATAATGGATAAAGAAGGGATGCAAACGATGCAGACACTTGCACGAAATATGGCTTGGCTATTGAAATCGACCAATGGGGAGAAAGCTCCCGGTCGTCCTTGCGATGAACCATGGGATGCAATGCATTTCATTCGATAAAAGATGTAGTAGTCAAAGGAATAGAAAATCACAGAGTTCCGAATCTTGAAGATTACAGGATGTCGGTATATGTATAACGGAAAGAGGATGCCTCGTTTTGAGACATCCTCTTTGGGGTATTTAATATTAAAGAAATTATCCGAAGAGGGGGGTGGGGTATTCGCCTGAAGCGTGGAGCGCGGCAAATTTTTCTACAACACCGGGACGGTCGGCAGCGTAGGTCACGCCAAACCAACGAGATTCGGTGTCGAGAACTTTAACAGTTGCTTCTCCTGAGTTGATAAGCGCGTCAATACAAAGGGGAATGAAGAATTCGGCTTTGGGTGTATTGATGTCTTTATCAAGGAATTTTTTGAACTCACGGTCAGAGTATTCAAAATAGTCGGGAGTAAAGCCCCAAAGGTTCATTGAAACCGGAGTGTTGGGTTGTAGAGTTTGCTCAACGCCATTTTCATCGGTGAATACAATGTTGTGGTCTTTATCGTAGGAGATAGCGGTGCGTTCAACAACCGATGTGAGGAGACCGTTGTCGTTGGTAGCGCAAACACCGCGAGCAACAGAGCCGTTTTCGGTCATAGTGTTACCAACGCGGAATCCAACCATGCAGTAGTCGCCTTTGCCTTCGCGTTGACGCATGAGTTCTTGAGCGATTACGGCAAAAGCATCACGTCCGTAGAAGTCGTCGGCATTAATAACAGCGAAAGGTTCGTTGATGACTTCTTTGCCCATAAGAACGGCGTGGTTAGTACCCCAAGGTTTGGTGCGGTCTTCGGGGCAGGTGTATCCTTCGGGAAGTTTATCGATAGATTGGAAAACAACCTCCACGGGAATGTGGCCTTCGTATTTAGCGAGAACTTTTTCGCGGAAATCTTGTTCGAAGTCTTTGCGGATAACGAAAACTATTTTACCGAATCCTGCACGGATAGCATCATAGATAGAATAGTCCATGATTGTTTCTCCATTAGGACCGAGTGGGTCGAGCTGTTTGAGTCCGCCATATCGGCTGCCCATGCCGGCTGCAAGTACAAATAATGTAGGTTTCATTTCAGTTAATATGTTTGAATAAATGTTTTATCAAGCTTTGAAATGGTAGATGATAGTTTGGTTGTAGGTTTCACCCGGGAGAAGGAGTTGCGAGGGGAATGATGGCTGATTGGGTGCGTCGGGGAATCCTTGGCACTCAATTGCCACGAGGTCATAATCCTTGTATTCTTTGCCACCTTTACCTTTTGGGGAGCCTGTCAGCCAGTTGCCGGTGTAGACTTGAGCTCCGGGCTGAGTAGAATGTATGGTAAGAGAACGTCCGCTGACAGGGTCGGTCAAAGTGCCTATTTCTTTGAGCTGACCTTTCCCCCAGTTGTCAACAACGAAGCAGTGGTCATATCCTTTACCGATTTTGATCGCTTCAAAGTCGGCAAATAATTCTTTACCGATAGCTTTCGGAGAAGTGAAGTCCATAGGGGTACCTGCAACAGCCTCAATGTTGCCAAGTGGAGCTTCCGATGGGTCGGTAGGCAAGTAGTTAGAGCAGTTAAGTTGTAATAGGTGCTCCATTATGTTGCCATTGTCGTGTCCACCAAGATTGAAGTAGGCATGATTAGTGAGGTTGACGTAGGTAGCAGCATTGGTAGTTGCTTCGAAGTCGATAGAGAGGCGGTTGTCGTCGTCCCAAGTGTAGGTCACTTTGGCTACAACTTCGCCTGGGTAACCCATTTCTCCGTCGGGGCTAACGCGAGTGAATACTACACTATTTCCAACAATTTCGCTATCCCAGATTTTGTTTTGGAAACCTTCGGGCCCGCCATGTAGGTGGTTAGGCCCGTTGTTGATAGGAAGGTTGTACTCTTTCCCATCAATAGTTATTTTCCCATGTTTGATGCGGTTGGCATAGCGTCCGGGAGTTTTTCCTGAGCAAGGACCATCGTTGTCGTAATCGCAAGGATTTTCGTAACCGAGGATTACGTCGGCCATATTGCCATCTTTGTCGGGAACTATGATTTTGTTAATGCCGGCACCGAGCGAAGAAAGAACAACTTGCGCCCCGGAAGCATTAGTTATTGAATAAAGAGTAATGTCACCTTTTGGTGACATTACAATCTCTTTTGAGATATTCATAGGAATATTGTTTTATTATTCAGTAATTTTGTGAGCGCCGTCGCTGATTACAACATCGTAGATTTTTGGCTCGTGACCATACTTTTCGTTGAATTGCTTAACAGCTTCGCTGATAAAGTTGTCGTATTTGTCGTCGGCAACGAGGTTGATAGTGCAACCGCCGAAACCACCACCCATGATACGAGAACCGGTAACGCCACATTCTTTAGCAATATCATTGAGGAAGTCGAGCTCTACGCAGCTTACTTCGTAGTCTTTAGAAAGACCGGTGTGAGTTGCATACATGAGCTGTCCAACTGTTTCGTAGTCGCCACGGTTGAGAGCGTCGCAAACATCAAGAACGCGTTCTTTTTCTTCAATTACGAATTTAGCACGAGAGTAGTCCTCTTCAGAAATTTCAGCTTTAGCAGCTTCGAGGGCTTCTTTAGTAGCATCGCGAAGAGTTTCAACTCCGAGGTGTTTAGCAACGCGTTCGCAAGATTGACGACGTTTGTTGTAGGGAGAGTCAACGAGTTCGTGTTTAACAACAGAGTCAACGAGCACGAGTTTGTAGCCTTGGGGGTTGAATGGGAAGTATTCAAATTCCATAGAGCGACAGTCGAGGCGCATGAGGTTGCCTTTTTTGCCGAATACAGAAGCGAATTGGTCCATAATACCGCAGTTAACGCCACAATAGTTGTGTTCGGTAGATTGACCGATACGAGCAAGTTCAAATTTGTCAATAGCGTTGTTGTTGAAAAGGTCGTTTAGCGCGAAAGCGAAGCAACTTTCGAGAGCTGCAGAAGAGCTAAGACCAGCACCAAGAGGAACATTCCCGGCAAAAACCGCATCGAAACCTTTAACAGTGCCGCCACGTTTGATTATTTCGCGACAAATACCGAAAATGTAGCGAGCCCATTGCTGTTTGGGAGCATCTTCTTCATTAAGCCCGAATTCAACATAGTCGTTGATATCGATAGAATAGACGCGCACTTTGTCGGAGTCATTGGGACGTATTTCAGCCATAATGACTTTGTCGATAGCACCGGGGAACACGAAGCCACCATTGTAGTCGGTGTGTTCTCCAATAAGGTTAATACGTCCGGCAGAGGCATACAATGTACCTTCGCATACAAAATGGTTCTTAAACTCTTTGCGAATTTTTTCTTTCATGATATACTAGTGTTTTATGGGTTATAATTAAATAAACTCTACAAATTTAATAAATAAAGTCAACTACAAATAATTTTAAAGCAAAAAAAATAATTATTAAAATGTTTTTTTTAACATTAAAAAAAAAGAGGAAGTGCGCTCGCGCGTACCTCCTCCGGTCTAAATCACATTATGCTTACAATCATAGTGCTTAATTACAGCCAAATATAGTAATCAGAATCTGGATTCGATAATATCCCAATCAATGATGCTCCAAAGATGTCGCAAGGCATCCAAGCGTCGATTTTGGTGGTCGAGATAGTAAGCGTGTTCCCAAACGTCGAAAGTCAGTAGTGGCGTTAGTCCCATGCGTAGCGGGTTTCCGGCATTTGATTCGCCTATGATTTGTAGATATCCATAGTCATCGCGAGCGAGCCATACCCACCCTGACCCGAAAATTGAAGCTCCGGCTTTTTCAAATTCCTCTTTAAAATTTTTGAAAGAGCCAAAATCTCTACGAATGGCTTCCGCAAGTTCGCCTGTCGGTTCGCCTCCTCCGTCGGGAGAGAATGAGAAAAAGTAGAAAATATGGTTCCAAGCTTGAGATGCATTATTGAATAGTGGACCTTCAGCCCGACGAATGATTTCTTCGAGAGGTTCGTCCTCAAATTCAGTGTTTTTTATCAATGTGTTGAGGTTGTCAATGTAGGCTTTTTCATGTTTTCCGTAATGGAAATCAATAGTCCGTTCGGAAATTGCCGGGGCGAGCGAGTTGGCTTCATAGGGGAGTTTCGGCAGAGAGTAGGTCATAATTTTTTAGATTTTGAGAGAGAATTTAGAGAAATAACCGATTTAAGATTCAGTAAATTCTACAAGGTTTATAATGATATTAATTAGATGTAATAAAGTAAATTGTTTACTCTGTGATATTAAAACATGTTCTAATAGAAAAAGTTCAAATATTTTAAATGAAGTTTTGAGAAGAGTTGAAATTTTCGTACATTTGTAGTGATGGAAAAGATGACCAAAATATTGTCAATAATGATGTTGGTGTTGATTTGCTGTGTGTCAGTTTTTCAATGCCATCACCATGATGGCGCCGGTCATGCATTTTTTTTGACACATAGTGATACGGAAATCACTATAACCGTCAATCATGAGAATTGTCACCACCATGATTGCGAAGGAACGCATAGCGATGAGGCATCGATATGCGGAATGCATTTAACAGATGCCCTAATAGCGGGGAAAGCACAATTGTCGGTAGGTGATGCCGCACTATTTGTCTGTGAAATAGTTGATTGTGTTGTAAATCTATCGGAACCGGAAATTATGATAGATAATTTATATTCCGTAGTATACCCGATTGGGGAGTTGACTGAGAAATACTGTCAAGCCCAAACTACGCGCGGTTCGCCGGCATGTGTGTGAATTTGACGCATATTTACTTAAATCACGTTTTAATTTTGTGGGAAAATACAGAGAAGGCATAATGGCATGTCGAAGATGTGTCGTTGTGTAATCACTAAAATCATAAAAATATGAAATATATCAGCATTTTTGTAGCATTAATTGCATTAGTAGTATCGGGTTGTGGCTCACAATCAGGACATGAACATGAGAATAGCCATAAGCATCATAATCATAACCATGAACATGAAGGTCATAATCACGACCATAGTCATAATCATAAAGTAGAACAATCCACCACAGTAGAACATAAAGATGGAGAAGCGCATCACGATGGAGAAATCGTGATTCATGGTCATCAAGCCGAAGAATTCGGGATCAAGGTGATAGAGGCTACTCCAAAGGATTTTGCGGTAACGATTGCGGCATCGGGAGAGGTTGTGTTCAATCCGTCGAATCAGAGTGTTATTTCCGCTCCTATGTCGGGAAAGGTTACATATTCGAAAGGCATTGCTTCGGGAGTTAAGGTTGTAAAAGGAACTCGAATCGGAAAAATCACAACAGAAGGGATGGCAGGTGGAGACCAATTGCGAGCCGCTCAAATTGAATATGACGCAGCTAAAAAAGAGGTGGAGCGCCTATCTCCTTTGCGAGAAGAAGGAATTATTACCGTTGGAGAATATAATGCAGCATTAGCTAATTTAGAACGTGCGAAAAACAGCCTTTCAGAAGGTGCAGGAAGTGTGATAACCGCGCCGATGACAGGCGTAATCACAACATTGTCGGTAGGAGAGGGCGGCTATGCCAATTCCGGCGATATTATAGGACAAGTTGTAGGAGAAGGCGGGATGTCATTGCGGGTAGATGTAGCATCGCGCGAAGTTGTAAAATTAGGAAAACTGTCGACTATTAATGTGAAGTTTCCTCAAATTGAATATATGGTAGAGGCAACAGCATTGTCGGGAGGTGTGACATCTTCGGCGAGTGCACCGGGCTATGTCAGCATGTTCTTCCAATTGCCGGCAATGGAAAATGTTGTAGCCGGTAGTTATGCTGAAGTGTATCTCCCCACAACAATAGTAAAAGAAGTGATTGCAGTGCCTAAATCGGCTATTACAGACCGAATGGGACAGAAAATGGTGTATGTAAAAGAACCGAATAGCGACCATTATCGTAGAGTTCCGGTAGAAGTAGGAGCAACGGATGGCGAACTTGTAGAGATAAAGGGAATAGAACGTGGCGATTCAGTGGTGACCGAAGGTGTCACATTTGTAAGATTGGCTGAAAATTCCGGAGTTGCAGTGCCCGGTCACACCCATAATCATTAAAATCGGTCAACTATGCTTAATGGTATAATAAAATTTTCGCTTAGCAATCGACTGATTGTAATATTACTATCGGTAGTCATATCCATCTCCGGAATGCTGACATTGCTTCGCACCGAAGTTGATATCTTCCCGGATTTGAATGCCCCGACAGTTGTAGTTATGACTGAGGCTCCAGGCATGGCAGCAGAGGAGGTAGAACAAATGGTTACGTATCAGATTGAAACAGCCGTAGCCGGAGCACAGGGAGTTGAAAGCGTAAGGTCGTCGTCGACAGCGGGATTCTCGGTTGTTAATATTCAGTTTACAGGAGATATGGAGCCATTAGTGGCACGTCAGGCAATCGCAGAATGTTTGGTAAGAGTCAAGGAGCAATTGCCTCCAATGGCAGAAACACCGGTGATAGGTCCGCAATCGTCGATATTAGGAGAAATCTTGATAGTAGCTTTAAGTAGTGATACTCTCGACATGAAAGAGATACGCACAATAGCGGACAAAAGATTACGCCCAATGTTGCAAGGAGTGTCGGGGGTGTCGTCAGTGTCGGTGCTCGGAGGTCTTGAAGAGGAGTATCAAATATTGCTTGATGAAGCCAAAATGCGTTATCGCGGAGTGACACTGACCGAAGTGGTTGATGCGCTCAGTGATTTTAATACTAATAATGCCGGAGGTATAATCCAAGGGTATGGTAATGAATATGTAGTCAAGGCTGATATCGCAACTATTGATAAGGATGCACTCGGTAGTACAGTAATTAGAGCGGAAAGCGGAGAAATAATCACCGTAAATGATATTGCTCGAGTAGAAAGTGGAGATAAAGCCCCCAGAGTAGGGGCTGCATCATATCGCGGAAATCCGGCGGTGATAATGACTATTACAAAACAACCCGGAGTAGGCACAATAGAACTGACAGAGCAATTGCTAAATTTGATAAATGAAGCAAAAGAGACGTTGCCGTCGGAGTTAAATATCGCAACAGATATTTTTGCGCAACGTGATTTTATTGATCGCTCGATTTCCAACTTGTCATCTTCGCTTTTTGAGGGTGCAATAATGGTAATCATTGTATTGTTCTTCTTTATGATGAATGTGAGAGCAACTACAATCTCGTTGATAGCATTGCCGATGTCTATATTAATAACGGTTTTGATACTTCATCTATTGGGAATAACTGTCAATACAATGACGTTGGGCGGAATTGCAATAGCAATCGGGTCGCTTGTTGATGATGCCATTGTAGATGTTGAGAATGTCAGCAGAAGATTGAGAGAAAACCGCAAACTGCATGAAAGTGAACGCAAGGGGATGATATCGGTGGTGTTTGATGCATCGAAGGAGGTGAGAATGCCGATATTCAATTCCTCGTTGATAATCATAGCGGGATTTATGCCTTTGTTTTTCTTGTCGGGAGTAGAAGGTAGAATGTTGGTTCCTCTCGGCATCGCCTTTATAATAGCTCTTGTAGCTTCGACAGTAGTGGCATTAACTATTACCCCTGTGGTGTGCAGTTATTTGTTGGGTACAGAGAAATCGCAGGCCGCTTTGACACGCGAACCGGTGACAATGCGTTGGTTGAAACGGGTGTATGGCCGAGGATTAAATTGGTCGTTGCATCATAAAGTGTCGCTATTGGCAATAATCGGAGTGATGTTTATAGCAGCATTTTTGATGTTGATAAATATGGGGCGTGGCTTTTTGCCATCATTTAATGAAGGCTCGTTTACTATCAATATAAGTGCAATGCCGGGTATATCGCTTGGAGAGAGTGACGAAATAGGTCGCCTTGCAGAGAAAATAATATTGGAAGTGCCGGAAATAGAGACAGTGGCTCGTAAAACCGGTCGTGCCGAACTCGATGAACACTCGTTGGGCACGAATGTCTCGGAAATCGAAGCACCCTACACATTGGGGGATAGAAGTCGCGGAGAGATTGCCGACGATTTGCGTCAACGCTTGTCGGTGATTCCGGGAGTCAATATAGAAATCGGACAACCAATTTCCCACCGTATAGATGCAATGTTGTCGGGGTCGGAGTCGCCAATAGTATTCAAGATCTATGGAGAAGATTTTGAGCGGCTAAATTCAGTCGCCAAAGAACTTAAAGCGATAATGGAGGGGACAGAAGGATTGCGCGATGTGGCAATCGAACAGCAAATCGCACGTCCGGAATTGTCGGTTACTCCTCGTCGGCAATTGATGGCGAGATATGGAGTAACTCCGTCAATGTTAAATGATGCATTGAATGCCGCAATGTCGGGAATAGTGGTGTCGCAGGTATATCTCGATGGATATCCTCGTGATATAACGCTAAAATATGATATACCGGAAGAAGAATTGGTGGACCGCCTTCAATTGGTGACAGTAGATACTTCGCGAGGGAAAGTCAGTTTGAATGATATCGCTGAGGTAAGATACACTGAGAGTCAAAACACAATAAATCGAGAGGATAGTCGTCGACGTATAATTGTTTCGGCAAATATTGAAGGAAGGGATGTGACGAGTGCGGTTGAGGAAATCAAAGGTAAGTCTAAATCAGAAATCCAACTTCCGGAAGGTTATATAATAGAAGATGCCGGACAGTCGGCAAAAGCTAAAGAAGCGACAATGAGATTGGTATATGCATCGTTGTTGGCAATACTTGTAATATTGGGCTTGTTGTATTTTGAGTTTAAGAATATCCGACAGTCTTTAATAATATTGATAAATATACCATTGGCAATGATAGGTGGTGTCATTATCTTGCAATTAACAGGATTAGATTTGGATATTCCGGCAATTATCGGTTTCGTGGCTCTGTTGGGTATCGCCACACGCAATGGAATGTTGTTGATATCGCATTATAATGTGTTGATTGCGGATGGTTGCACAGTAAAAGATGCAGTGATAAAAGGCTCACTTGACCGCTTGATGCCTATAATAATGACTGCTTTAACATCGGCACTTGCGTTAATTCCGCTTGCACTTCGTGGAGGAGACCCCGGAAATGAAATACAATCACCATTGGCAACAGTAATTCTTGGCGGTCTAATCTCATCTACATTCCTAAATCTATTTATTGTGCCTATTTTGTATATGTTGTACAAAAAGTCGACTGTTAGAGGCTCAATGCAGATAGGGGAATTAGAAAAACATAGTTAGAATATAGTAAAAGTCGGTGCCATTTTGTTGGCGCTGACTTTTTGTGTAAATTTGCACTTTGAAAAATTTACACTTGTTGAAAGATGATATATACAAGTTTGATTTTAAATGTTTGATAGACTGATGTTTACCGAAAGGAATAATATAAGGAAAATAGCAATTATTTCATTGATTAGCTTAATGCCTCTATCGGCTTTAGCTACTGATTTTGATGCAATAGTTGCTTCGCTGCTTAGTCATGACTACCAGTTGGAATTGTCCAACCGTCAAATGGAGGCGTCGGTAGCAGTGCTTAATGCAACGAATGTGCTCGAAGACCCTGAAATTGAATATGAATTCAAAGATAATGGAGCGGGGGAGAGAGGCCATGAACTGGTTGTTTCACAGTCGTTTGAATGGTTTGGCGTGTATGGCGCGCGAAAGAAGCAAATAGCGTTAGAACGAGCAGGATTGCAATATATTAACGAGGCGGAGTGCAATGAACAACGATTGAAATTGCGTACGTTGTTGGTAGATATTATTGCCGCTAATCAAACGATTGATAGATTTCAGTCGGCAGTAGAAGGTTGCGATAAGTTGTTGTCAACATTGGAAACTAATTATCAGCGAGGCGATGTCAGTATCTTAGATGTCAACAAGATGCGAATAGAGTTGGCAAGTTACAAGTTGAAATTGCAAGAAGCGCAAAGAGGAAAAGAAGCACTTGTGGCGGAATTGACGTCGACTGTAACTGAAATAGAGATACCGGATGCCTCTATATTCCCATCGCAATTCCCGTTGGTTGAATTAAAGCCGATGTCTGAATATCTTTCGGTGGCTAAAACTTCGGACCCGACATTGCTCGGGGCTAAAAACAATACTTTTGTATCGAGAGCTCGAAAAAATGTGGCATCAAAAAGTGCACTACCCGGCTTTAGCATAGGGTATATTTATGAGAATGAAGGCGGGGATTCGTTCAATGGATTTACATTTGGGATGAGTTTGCCAATATGGCGAGCGTCAAAAGAGCGCAAAGCTGCAGTAGCAGAGGAAATAGCTGCAATGTTTGGTGTGCGAGTTGAGGAAATAAAATTAGAAAAAAGAATAGAGGCGATATATACGCAAGCAATGAATTTGCGTGAAACAATTTCGCAATATGGCAAAGCGTTGGTGGTCAGCGATAATATGGGATTATTACGACGTGCCTACGAATCCGGGACTATTACTTTGACTAATTTCGTGCTTGATTTGAATTTCTTTGTGGATGCAGATATACAATATATAGAACTACAGCGTCAATATTACAACGTGCTTGTTGAGTTGATGCGCTATGAAGATAATATTGGTAGTTGATAATGGATTAGGCTGATTGTTAGTTGGTTGTGTCGGTGAGTAAACAGAGGGTAAAACAATGAATAAAGAATCCAAATAGAAACGCAACGTTTTTCGTTAATATTTAAATATAATATT